>JAZGGE010000168.1:0-2869 GCA_036480195.1 Methylococcales bacterium | reverse complement strand
TTGTACCAGCAACTCAACCAACCTATTTGGGTTGCAACATGCCTAGGCCAACAGGGACGAATTTTAGCAAAAAGAGGCGATTTCGATGCTGCGTCACAACTGTTCGTGGAGGAGCAGAAAATCCACGAACGGGATGGCAACACGGCGATGCTGTGTCATTCCCTCACCAACGAATCGCAAGCTCTCGCATCCAAAGGTGATATTGCCGCTGGCCTTGAACGATTAGAGCACGCGGAGAGACTTTGCCGGGGTCTCGGTACTCCAGACATTTTAGCTCAAAACCTCACTCAGCAGGCACAACATCGTATTGAGCTAAACGATTTGGATTACGCTTTGGCACTACTTATAGAAGAGGAGGCTATTTACCGTGAAGAATGGACAAATGATCTTGGACTCGCCTCGAATTTACTCTCTCAGGCGGATGTCCACGAACGGCGTAAGGAATACGCAAAAGCGTTGCAACTACTCCGCGAGGGCGAGATACTTTGCCGCAAAACTAGTGACAACCTGTTGTTTCAGAACCTTTGGGCCCAGAACAACGTATTGATAATGATTTCTTCCGACGCGAAGATGCCTCAAGGTAAATACGAAGTAATGGTTCGAGTCGCTAACGAAGCAAGTCAACTTGCTTCCAAACTTGGATATCCTGATATCGCAGAATCATTGGAAACTCAAGCCAAGCGATCAATGCAACTCGTCGAGCTGATAAGGAAGCTTCCAAGTGATAGAAAAAGCAGTGAATAATAAGAAATAACAGCTTCCGGGGAATTGATGCAGGGATAAAAGCGCCTTATACTTCATCCTTTTTAAGGTTCACAGGGAATATTCATGACAGTACAATCATTTCATCCACCCGTTCGTACTTTAATGGGCCCTGGCCCTTCAGATGTCAATCCACGTATTTTGGAGGCTATGTCACGCCCCACGATTGGTCATCTTGACCCTGCTTTTGTTAGTATGATGGATGAGGTAAAGGGGCTATTACAATATGCATTTCAAACCAAAAATGAACTGACTCTGCCTGTGTCAGCACCTGGTTCTGCAGGTATGGAAACTTGTTTTGTCAATTTGGTGGAACCGGGTGAAAAAGTAGTTGTGTGCCGCAACGGTGTGTTTGGCGCCCGGATGATTGAAAATGTCGATCGCTGTGGTGGTGAAGCGATTATCGTTGATGATGACTGGGGTACGCCGGTTGATCCCAATAAACTGGAAGATGCGTTGAAAACCAATCCGGACACGAAAGTCGTTGCTTTTGTTCACGCTGAAACATCGACCGGTGTTCAATCAGATGCCAAGACCCTGGTTGACATAGCGCATAATCATGATTGCCTTACCATTGTCGACGCAGTAACATCCTTAGGTGGCAGTGAGTTACGCGTGGATGACTGGCATATCGATGCCATTTACTCCGGCACACAAAAATGTCTATCCTGCACTCCAGGTATTTCGCCAGTCAGCTTCAGCTCGCGGGCCGCAGAAAAAATTAGGAACCGCAAGCAGAAAGTACAGAGTTGGTTTCTGGATCTCAATCTGGTCATGAGTTACTGGGGTAGTGGTGAAAAACGTGCTTATCACCATACGGCACCCATTAATTCCCTCTATGCGCTGCATGAATCGCTGGTCATTTTAAAGGAAGAAGGACTGGAAAACGCCTGGGCACGGCATCAGCGGAACCATCTTGCGTTGAAAGCAGGCCTTGAAAATATGGGAATTAAATTTGTAGTTGAAGAGACCTACCGCCTGCCACAGCTAAATAATGTCCGTATTCCTGATGGCGTGAATGATGCTGAAGTCCGTTCGCGTCTATTGAACGAGTTTAACCTGGAGATTGGTGCAGGCCTGGGTGATTTTGCCGGCGCAGTATGGCGAATCGGTTTAATGGGTTATGCGAGTAATCCGAAAAATGTAATAACCTGCCTAAGTGCTCTTGAAGCTGTGGGATTGGAGGGAAAAGGCTCTCCAGTGGTTGAAGCCCAGCGGATATATTCCGCTACGTAGAGATTATAAGCTTATAATGGTAAGTGAGCGCTTTTTACTCAGTCTGTACTATGCTTATAGTAATACTAAGGAACCCACATTAAATAACTTCCGGCTCCTTATTTGCAATAAGACTCTATTGCAAACGAATAATCCACCAAATAGGGAGGAATCAAGCGACATGATTAAACGACTGCTAATTTGCTGTGCATTTATATCCACAACGGCCTGTACGATAGATCCTTATACGGGCGAAGAGAAAGTAAGCAAGACAGCCATCGGTGCTGGCATTGGCGCTGCAGCCGGTGCAGCGATAGGAGCAGCCGCTGACGGTGGTGATGGTGCCTGGAAAGGCGCAATTGCTGGAGCTGCAGCCGGTACCGGTGTCGGTTACTACATGGATCGTCAAGAAAAAATACTCCGTCTGAAATTAGAACATACTGGCGTCAGGGTTCAGCGTGAAGGCGATAACCTCCGCTTGATTATGCCGGGAGATATCACCTTTGATACGGGGCAATATACGATTAAATCTCACTTTTACGAAGTCTTGGGATCAGTAGCTACGGTTATTGATGAGTTTGACAAAACCATGGTAGAAGTATCCGGACACACCGATTCTACTGGCGGTTCGGCCTTAAACCAAAAGTTGAGCGAACAGCGGGCAAACGCGGTCACTGACTTTCTAACTGCTCAAAGTGTCAACTCCAGTCGAATTTTTACTCAAGGCTTTGGCCTCAGGCGACCGATAGCAAACAATCGAACCGTTCAAGGACGCCAGGCAAATCGTAGAGTGGAAATCCGGTTATTACCCAGATCTACATAGAGTTTAGGAGATCAGTAAAATACTAGCAATCCTTTAACGAGTAGAATTATCGTTCCCACGCTCCGTGTC
>JAZGGE010000167.1:0-7640 GCA_036480195.1 Methylococcales bacterium | reverse complement strand
GGACGCCAGAACTCTTTCAGGTATCGCTTGTATTTTCTATATGCCAATGTTTTTAAGTGTTTGTTTCTACGGTTGTAATATTCTATTTTCCAGGGGATATATTGCTTGCTGTCTATCCATACGATATGTTTTTTGTAGAGCGAGCGGTCATCTGTTGGGTATCTTTCGACGATGTGGCAGGGTCTGCCTTTGAACTTCTCGTCCCGCAGGTGTTTGTAGGTATATTTTTCTACTATGGGTGGGCTCATATCTTCGTATGAGAATTCACTGCCCATAAATGCACCTCCTTTATTGGACGATGAGATTCGTTTGACCCGCTTCAGGGCAGGGAGGTAGAGCCACTGATCGTCGTCCTTGCGTTTGTGTGCAATGGTCAGAAAAACAGTATTTTTAACATCGAGCGGAGAATCAAATAAAAGGAGGGATTTGTCGCCATCATCTGGGTTTTCCAATGTTCTGGAGCGAAGTTGACGAATGCTTCTTTCGCCTTGTTTGTTTTTAAGAATCATGGTCAGATGGGCCTTGAAATTCTGCCAGCCAGTATCTTTTCGATCCATTTTTTGCGCAATTTCCAGGCCTTTCTCTTCGGGGGTAATCGCCAACGCATCGGTTGGATTGCTTAGAGCAACCAAAACTAGCTGAGTAAAAATAAACCCGGTCCAGTACGTGTTATCAAGAATCGTTTTTTTCATTTTCTCTTAAATAGTAGGAGTATGGGCGGTAAGAATAGAAAATCTGCCAATAGTGCGAATACAATCGTTATTGCTGTTAACAACCCGAGTTGCGCATTTAATTCAAAATCAGACAGCGTCAGCATGGAAAACCCACAGACAAGCACAAAGGAGGTAATCCAAAGCGCCGTGCCGACATGAGAAAAAGCATAGTTAACGGACGCTTCATTTCCCAGAGCTAGATTCCGACGGGCATGAGAATATTTGCTGAGGAAATGGACAGTGTCATCGACTACGATACCAAGAGTCAGGCTGGCAACAACGGATATTCCGAGGTTGATTTGCCCATTTATAAGCCCCCAAAGCCCAAAGGCCATAGTAGCTGGAATGAGGTTGGGTAACAGGCTGATAATCCCCAAGGGGATCGACTTAAGGGCGAAAATGAGAATGACGGAGATTAATACCAACGCCAATGCGGTACCCTTTAGCATTCCGGCAATATTATTTTTGCCAATATGGCTGAATATGATATTGACACCGGTTGCTCGAGTTTTCTGCATATAGTCTGGAGCGTTTTGTCGTAACCATTCATCGGCACGTTTTTCCAGGTCGAGAATTTCATTGCTGGAGAGCATTTTTATGGCTACCGTCAAACGTGAAGCTGACTTATTTACATTGATTCTATCGTTTAAATCCAACCCTTCCGGTAGTGACATTTCATAGAGAAGCAGATATTGCGCAGCTAATTCACGGCTGTCTGGAAGTTTATACCACTGGGCATCATCACTGTGCATATTCTTGTTTAAGCGTTTAAGAATATCGCTAATGCTATTTACATGCAGTGTTTCAGGCTGGTCTCGATACCATTCTGAAAAGTTTTCCAGGGTTGCCAGGTATTCCGGATCATTAATTCCACCCTGATTGCTGGCGGGTAGCGAGTACTCGATGGCATAAATACCAGTCAAACGGTTTGCTGCGTATTCTGTATCCACTCGAAAGGTATTATCCGCAGAGAAGTACTTTACTGTATCGTCATTGAGTTCATTTTTCGGGAGAAAAGAGACCATGGCGAATACAAAAACTGTCATTACTATTAATAATGTATTGCGGTTATTGATAACGAAGCGGGAGAATATTTCCATTGATTGTCGCCCTTTGGTTTTATAAGGACGGATTTTGACCGGCATGATCATCATCAATGCGGGTAGAAATATGATAGAGAACAGGTAGGCATAGACGACGCCGATGGCGACGATGTTTCCCAGGTCATGGAAAGGCGGAGAGTCGCTAAAATTCAGGCTTAAAAAGCCCAAGGCCGTGGTAAGGCTAGTGATGAATATGGGTGTTGTATTGATAGCTAAGGATGCTTTTGTCGCCTGTATCCGCTGTTCCTTCCAGGATGCCCGGCTTATCCAGCCACTTCGCATTTCGTGCAGGAAGCTGACCAGAACGTGAACGCAATCTGCAACCGCAACTGTTAAAATGATATTGGGTGTTGCTGCGGAAGGCGGTGAAAGCTTGAAGCCAAGCCATCCCGCTGTCCCCATGGTCGCAATAATAGAGAAGAGGATGACGAGCAGTGCGCAAAGCGTTGCTGATGCAGACCTGAACAGAATCGCTAGGGTAATGAAAACAACTGCAAACATAGCCGGTATCAGGGACTTTATATCGTGTAGGGAAGCCTCCGGGAAGGCGTTGCTCATCATGAGTCCCCCCGTTAATCTGATATCCAGATCCGGATAGGATTTCATAATGGCTTTCGCAAGTTTTCGCGCTGGCAATGCGACTTCTGGTACCTCGGTTTGGTCGTCGAGTCCAGGTAGTTGAACCGTTAAATTAACACCGGTGACCCTGCCATTAGCGGAGACAAGCCGATTGCGCAACAGTGTATCGTTCAGGGCAACCTGTTTTATTTTTTCAAGCTCTTGATCGGTTAGTGATTCGGCGTCATCATAGAGATCATGGACGATGAGTTCATCGCCGTTAGCGTAAGTGTGTTGAAAATTTTTCAGAGAATCGACTCGCTGGACATGAGGGATCTCCCAGGCTTGATCTGTTAGCTGCTGGACTGCAGCGAGATTTTCACGGCTGAAGACATTGCCATCCTTTGGTGTTATCACAAAAAGGACGATATCATCCTTAGTATAAGTATTGTGCAATGTGTTTAAGGTTTGAAGATAGATATCGTCTTCATTAAAAAAAATGCGATAATCTGCAGTGAATTTAAGAAATCGGGCGCCACTTCCCAGTATTCCGACAAGAATAATCGTGAAAATTATGATCGGCCAACGAAACTTCACCAAGGCTTTTTGATAGTAGTCGAACACGGTATTTTGAGTTTATTTAGGTCTTTAGGTCTGTATATAAAGGTGGCGGCGAGGGATTATTATGGTTTCGACTGAAAGTCATCGTTCATCTTTCGTAGTTGAATAGACTGTTCACATACTATTTTAGTTGATAAATCAGAATGGGTTTATTCAGGTTCAGTTTTTCATTAAGATAGCGCTTGGCCTACAGAGTTATATTTTTATTTACATTTGTAATGATAGTTTAATCTTATGGATAGAATGATACACAATGGGATACTTTTGGTGCAGATTTTTGTCAGTACCACTGTTTTAGTGACAGGTTCTGCAGATTCTCGTGCAGAAGAGGCAATTGTCTATACAAAGGATAAGAATGTAAAAAAAACTGACACTTTAGCTTCACATGTTTATATACGAACAACAGAAGCTTTCGTTATTGCCGATGTGGATTCCTTTGAAGCCGATGATGAGGTGGACACACATAATGGATTGGGTGCAAACGAATCCTTGGATATCGATAAAGAAGAGGATGAAATAAATCTAGATGATGCTACCGATGAAGAATCGCTTGATTTGAATGGTGATGTGCTTGACGAAAGTATCCCAACCCAGAGAGAGGTTAATACGGGGATTCAGTTCGGCGGCAAAATGACTGTAGAGGATCGCTATTTTTTCCATCGTGGCCTTTATCCAGGTCAGAACTATCATAATAATCTATCCGTGGCATTGGAACCTGAATTAAGCTATCAGTGGGATGACGGTAAAAAGTCATTGGTATTTAAGCCCTATTTTATCGGAGATCAGCACGATAACATCAGAACGCATTTTGATATTCGGGAATTAATGTTGAATAGTGTTTCCGACCGTTGGGAATTTAAGATAGGTATCGGCAAGGTGTATTGGGGGGTAATGGAGTCCGTGCATCTGGTTGATATTATTAATCAAACGGATTTTGTTGTGAATATGGACAGTGAGGATAAACTCGGTCAGCCGATGATTGATATAGCTTATAGTTCAGATTTTGGAACCTTTGATTTTTTCGTCTTGCCCTATTTTCGGGAACGGTCTTTTCCTGGCGGTGATGGCCGGATTCGTGGACAACTGGAATTCGCAGGAAATAGTGAACTATACGAAAGCGCTGCCGAACAAACCCATGTGGATTTTGCGGTTCGCTGGGCCCATACCCTGGGTAGTTGGGACGTTGGTTTAGCTCATTTCCATGGAACAACCCGGGAACCTCGGTTTGTCCAGGGAACAACATCCGAACCACAGGGTTCGCAACTTGCTGCATTTTCTTACAACGCAGCCTGTAAGCCCTTTCGTCTGTGCCCTCTTTATGAAATAATCGATCAAACGAGTCTGGATGTTCAAGGCGTTACTGGCAATTGGCTGTGGAAATTGGAAGCGTTGACCCGAAGTGGTCAGGGCGCAAGGCGAGCTTATTCCGCCGCAGCGGGTACAGAATACACGTTCAGCGGTGTGTTTGAATCTGGCGCCGATCTTGGGTTTTTACTGGAGTATTTGTATAACTCACGTCCCTATCTGGAGATAACGAAACCGTTCAAGCATGATTTGTTTATGGGCGTGCGACTGGGGATAAATGATGTACAAAGTACGGAACTTCTTGCCGGTGTTGTGACGGATTTGGAGTCCAGCACCTGGATGTATAGCATTGAAGCGAGCCGAAGGATGGGCGATAGTTTTAAAGTCGGGTTGGAAATCCGTGGTTCGGTGGATGTCGATAGAGGAAACTATGTCTACCAAATCAGGGAAGATGATTATATCCAACTGGAGGTGGAGTGGTTTTATTGAGGAATTGGATCTGTTTGGGTAGACTCGAATCGCCATACTCTCCCGAACGCGAGAGGTATGCATAACTTTTTCTTTTTATCGCTGGATTAGCGTCGCTTTCGGAACAGCAACGATACGGTCTATTTGCGCTACTAGGTCTTCAGCCTTTTTCGTTGCTCGATCGCATTGTCCCACGGTTTTTAGTGCTCGATATTTCAATTGAAGACCGATTTGTTCGTCTTGGCTTTTTCCTGCAGCAATCTCATTGAGGGCAACACAAGCATCCTGCATCTCTTCTTCTGCGTCTTCCAGAGCATCATAGGTGTCTTCATCAATACTATCGGGTTTTTCCTCGAATATTTCGATGAGTTGATTGGTGACTTTGTTTTGTCTGCGAAAAACTTGTTCTACATATTTTTTAAATCCTTCTGTATCCGCAATTTTGACATCGGAGGGTACTATTGTTTCCCATGGCAGGGTTACACAGCCTGATAGTGCACACAGTAACGCAATGAAAGTAAGTCCTTTTTTGGCTGGCAGGAAATTTGTTACAGCATAAACATCAAGGTGCCGGGCTGTTTTATCCCGCTGAGGGAATGTGTCCGGGTTTGTTTTCATGTTTAAAGTCTATCAAATTCCGTAAACTGCAGCCATAACTTAGTCCTATGAAAAAATATAGAACAGCGCCACGATCCACAACCAATCTACCATCGGGTATTCCTAATATTATTGCTAATGAAGCTGCGGAACGCTTTAGCTACTATGGTATGCGTGCTATTTTAGTTGTGTATATGACCCAGTATTTAGTAAATGCTAGCGGTGAACTGGAGGTCTTAAGTGAAGAGAAGGCGAAGGGCTATTTCCATCTTTTTGTATCGGCAGTCTATCTCACGCCGATCCTGGGCGCAGTGGTAGCAGATGGTTTTTTGGGTAAGTACCGCACTATTATTTTACTGTCTTTGGTGTATTGTTTCGGGCACTTTGCGTTGGCCGTGGATCATACCTTAATGGGGTTATTGATCGGGCAGGGGTTGATTGCTCTGGGTGCGGGCGGAATCAAACCTTGTGTTTCATCCCATGTCGGCGATCAGTTCGGTAAAACGAATCAGCCGTTACTGAGCCAGGTTTTTAGCTGGTTCTATTTTTCGATCAATCTCGGTGCATTTGTTTCCATGCTCGTTATACCCTGGTTATTGGAATATCATGGTGCTGCAGTCGCATTTGGCCTTCCTGGTATTCTCATGGTAGTGGCAACCTGGTTTTTTTGGACAGGGCGCTATCGATTTGTCCATATTCCGCCGGCTGGGAAAGGTTTTATTAAAGAGGTGTTTAGCACGACAGGGTTGAACTCGCTGAAGAATTTGAGCATTATCTATCTGCTTGTTGCTATGTTTTGGGCATTGTTTGATCAAACCGGATCGTCCTGGGTATTGCAAGCACAGAATATGGATCGTCTGGTGTGGGGATACGAAGTACTTCCTTCGCAGATCCAGGCAGCTAATCCGTTATTGATTATGGTGTTGGTTCCATTATTTTCGTGGTGGGTGTATCCGCAACTGGGTCGGGTGTTTGAAGTAACGCCGCTACGTAAAATTGCTCTGGGAATGTTTCTTACCGCCTTAGCGTTTACAATTCCCTCCTGGATTCAAATGCGTATTGATGCAGGGGAAGTGCCGGGCATCGGCTGGCAGTTGCTGGCCTACGTTCTTTTAACTTCCGCGGAGATCATGGTTTCGATCACCTGCCTGGAGTTTTCCTATACCCAGGCACCGAAGACGATGAAATCCTTTATTATGGCGTTCTTTTTTATGTCGATCGCTTTGGGAAATTTGTTTACCAGTGCGGTTAACTTTTTCATCCAAAACCCAGATGGCAGTAGTAAACTGGAGGGCGCGACATATTACTGGTTTTTTACCCTGTTGATGGCAATCACCGCACTGTTATTCTTGTTTGTGATGCGTCGCTACAAAGGTCAAACTTTCCTTCATGATGAAGAGCTGAGGGTTGACCACTGAAATAGAGTAGAATTAAATCTCTGACATCTAACGAGGAGAGTGCAATGATTAAGAACCGTAAAATTAGAAGAATTGTTGCTGTAGTACTTATCGTTACAGGTGCGTTGCTCATGTTTCTTGCCACTGAGGTTTTGGCGGGTGTAGTCATGTTTGGGTTGGGTATTGTATTGGAGTTATTTGGCATTAAACTGGAACATGAGAAAGAATAATGTTGGAAATCCTTCAACTTCCTGTCTTGAATGATAATTACATTTATTTGATTCGGGATAACGGTTCAGGCGAAACTGCAGTTATTGATCCAGCGGAAGCAGCACCGGTATTGTCTGCGCTTAAGCAAAAAAAGTGGAGGCTGGACTATGTCTATAATACTCATCATCACGGTGATCATGTCGGTGGAAATATCGAGCTAAAGTCCAGGACAGGATGTCGAATCGTCGGTGCAAAACGTGATCGTAACCGCATCCCGGGAATCGATATTGAAGTTGAAGAGGGTGACCGAATTACGCTTGGTAGTTCGAAAGCAAGAATACTCGACGTACCCGGACATACCTTGGGGCATATTGCCTATTGGTTCGCCGATTCAGAAGCCCTGTTTTGCGGAGATACCCTTTTTGCTCTGGGATGTGGGCGATTATTCGAGGGAAGCGCCGTTCAAATGTGGGATTCTCTTTCTAAATTCAAGGTATTACCTCCCCAAACTCGCGTTTTCTGCGCCCATGAATATACCCAAGCCAATGGCCAGTTCGCTTTGACGATTGATGGCGACAATGCTGTATTAAAAGAGCGGATGGAAGAGGTGAACCGGCTACGGAGAAATGGGTTGTCAACTGTACCATCAACACTGGCGGAGGAGTTTT
>JAZGGE010000166.1:0-11807 GCA_036480195.1 Methylococcales bacterium | reverse complement strand
GCGTAAGACGTGGTTAATCTGGGGTTTACCTCCAACACTAACAGTTGATTATCGGCAAATAGAAAATCGACACCCACATAACCCCATAATCCTGGAAATGTAGCTGCAACCCCGTTCGCCAATTCCTGAAATCGGTTTTCCTTGTCGAACGTTGTGCTGGATTCACATGAACGCAAATAAAAACC
Organism: Methylococcales bacterium; assembly: GCA_036480195.1. Taxonomy (GTDB): domain Bacteria; phylum Pseudomonadota; class Gammaproteobacteria; order Methylococcales; family JAZGGE01; genus JAZGGE01. The sequence goes on along the minus strand of JAZGGE010000166.1, from coordinate 11,622 downwards.
ATCATCGATAGACTCTACATTCATTCGATTCCAACTTAGGATTTCTGCCTTTCCGTCCTGACAAAGAAGACTCAAGCTCATCGGTTCTCCTGCAATCAAAGGTTGAATAATTCGGTTTTCATTATTGTGCTGGAACAAATTTTTCCATTGAATGCTATCCCGGACAATCTGAATTCCTTCACACCCCACTCCATCGTCTGGCTTTATCACCCAAGGAAAACACAAATCCAGCTTATTGTCTGTCAATCGGTAAGTGGGTACGACGGATATGCCATGTGCATGCAACCGCTCAAGCGTATCGATTTTACTGGAGACTTCCCTGACTGCCGAAGAGGGTGTGTTGAGCAGAATTTTTTCGGCTTGCTCCACGTCAGCAGAAAGCATTTCCAAAATACCTGTCGTTTCTGGAGCAACAGGCCAGACAGCGTCGCATTGACTGACAAGGGAAAGCCAAAGTGTTCTAAAACCGGAATCTCCGACCATAACTTCTCTGATGCGATTACCGTCTTTATCCAAACGGAGTTCACCTAGTCTGGAGTCTCGAGGGACAATGACCGTAACCTGAGGAATTTCCAGCAAATCATCAAGTAAAGCTTTTAGCATCATTTCGCCTTCCAAAGCTAAACCTTCAGACAAAGCTTTCGTCCTCATGCCTCCCCCGGTAATATATTCCACTACGAGTACTTTTACACATTGATCCATTAAGATACGTCACCCCATTGGAAGTTATCCCTGTAATAGATTTGCTGGACGGTCTGGTTGTTCATGCCCGCTATGGTCAACGGCAACAATACCAACCCATCCGCACCCCGCTTTGCGACACGGCCCAACCCCTGGCGATAGTAGAACAGTTGCTTTCCATCTACCCGTTCAAAACACTGTATATTGCCGACCTGAATTCAATTATGGGCAATCGTGACAATCTCAATCAGATATACACAATCAGTAACAAATTCCCCTGCCTTACGATCTGGTTGGATCGAGGACGCTTCGACCTGTTACCGAAACAACCGAGAATCATACGTGTTATTGGCACGGAGTCATTAAATCAAGCGTCATTCGATCTCCTGAGCCAGACACCACAACCCTTTATTTTATCGTTGGATTTTTCAGATAATATACTACACGGCCCCGACAGAGTCTTGAAGGAAACAAACTGCTGGCCAAAAAAAGTTATTATTATGAATCTGGCTCTGGTTGGAAGCAAGCAAGGGCCGGACATTCAGCGTCTTAATTTCTTTAAGTCTAAATGGCCTGACAAGGAATTTATTGCCGCTGGTGGCGTGCGCGACGAGGGGGACTTGAATGAACTGAAGGAGTTAGGGGTTTATGCGGCACTCGTTGCTAGCGCATTGCATTCAGGAGCAATTTCCCCTGCAGTCATTACCCGCATTACGGAAACAGGAAAAAACAGGCTTCATACAAAATAAAAATCGCCACCCTCAGGCAACGATTTTTACTTTAACCTGGATCCGTGAGTCCAGAGCGGTTACAGAGGTGCAAGATATTGGTTTTACAGCGGAATCAAAAAATCTTAGCTTCACCCATTGGTTAAGAGGGCATTTTTTGAACCGCTGTGGAAACAAGAGCTTGTGCTATGTGCCGTCATGGACTCACGGATCCAGGTTTAACTCTAATAATTAAGAATGCGCAGCGAATGGATGCGCGGAAGAACCTTTGTGAGCAACAACTTCAGCTGCCGTTGGTGAATCAGCAACAGCACGCTGTAACGCTTGCTTAGTCGCTGCATAGTTGTAATCCTGGATTTTGGTATCGTCTTCCGCCAACCAATGGATAAACACTCCCACACAAATAAAGACATCATTAGCTTCATGGGCTGGAATAGTACCATCTTCAACGCAGTCCATAACCGCCATGGCAACGCCACGCTGAGCAGGTCCAAACATTTGAGTGGCCTGTTTGCCATTTTTTATAGTGACTTTATTGAACATAAGCGTAGGTGGCTTACATATCAAGTTCGGAGCAACAACAGCCAGCAAGCTGGTGAATCCGTCCTTGTTATTGGTTAAGCTGTTCGCAAAAGCTGTTTCAACAGCACTTCCACGAGGCCCTACGATTAAATCGATATGGGCAACTTCATTACCCTCCCCTTGCAAAGATTCACCAACAAGCATTTTGCTGATTTTAGCCATTACTCTCTATCTCCGTCGAATTTGAAAAATTAAAAAATACCCTATGGAAGGAAACCATACCCCAAAAAAAACGATTGATTGGAAAAGGTTTATTGTTCAAGTATAGAACAATAATTCCAGGTTAACTGACAATACACACGCGACTGTCAAATCAGCTGTAGTTCCGGGATTAATTCCTAACGACTTAAATTCCGCATCGACCTCCCGCAGCCTTTTTATTAAAGACTCCGGTCTGTTGGCGACAGAAAATTCACCTTCTAGAACAGACATCCGCTCTACAATCATCCTGGAATACTGGTCACCATACTTACGAACGATATGGCTATCGGGAATGCGCTTTAACAGATAGATAAAAACTGAAACTGCTGCCCAAGATGGCCCCCCCCATCTATTAAGACTGTTATGATACCTCTTTATGGCGTAATTGAAAATGTCTTTGTAACCATTTACATACTGATACGCAATTCTATCCCGCTCACTGGCCAACCCCATTGCTTCAGTTAAGCTAACATTAGGTGTTGATTGAACATCTTCTTTATCTGCCTCTCCAAGCCCTCCGGGTTTAGCCAGACGTATGGCGCGATAAACCCATTCGGCATCGCTTCGTGTGGTATTTCCCAGAACCGCTGCAACAGCATTTTGCAGATTACTACAAAAACTATGCCCTTGTACTGCTTCCATAAGTGGAGCTGCGAGCAATACAATTCCAAGATTGGTATTACAACCGACTTCCACTTGGGTCGCCTCGATGGCGAAATAAATCTTTTCCCCTAATGAGAGCTTGTCATCCACCAAATAGGGCGCGCTCACCCTGGCACTACGGCGAAAATCATCTACTGTCATGCCGTGACCCTCGGAATGAACACTCACATTCCCCGGTTTGAATGCCTCTATCTCGGTATCACAAGCGTCAATATATGCGTTTTCCAGTTGACTGACAGAAACTTGTTTCAATGCTATTAGGATACAACCCTGGCAGGGCTAACTGATTCTCTGCAATGGGCTAAAAAGTCTTCTGCCAACAGCTCCCCAATATTCAAGCCGCAAACACTTTGCAATCCCTTCCAGGCGGGAATACTGTTGACTTCAAGCACGCTATATTCTCCTTGCCGGTTACAAATAATATCAACACCTCCATACGACATATTAAGCGCATTTACCGCAGCCTCTCCGAGGCTGGATAAGTGACCACTGACCGCAGCCACTTCGCAACGAGCGCCTTGGGCAACATTGTTCAACCACCCGCTGCCGTAACGCCGCATTGCCGCTACCGCCTTGCCACGGATCACAAAAACTCTCCAGTCATGCGACGATTGATCACTGGATTCTACGAAGCGTTGCATGTAATAAACACCGTTACTGCTAGTGAGTTGCGGAAGGTCTTCGATTGATTGCAATCGTTGCAACCCTTCACCCTGCGAACCAAAGAGAGGTTTGGTTACCACTCCATGTCCAGCCCGTAATTCTCGTTCTGCTATTTCCTTCGCTTGCATTGGGCATCGTACAATCCAGGTCGCTGGCGTAGGAATACCGGCTTGCCGTAAAAGGAAGCTGGTCATCGCTTTATCAACACTGCGTTCAATGGCCCGGCCATCGTTGTAGACCATTACGCCCAGATGTTGAAGAGCATGGAGGACATCCAGGTACAGAATCACTTCGTCCAAGGATCCGCCAGGAACACCGCGAACAAAAACACCATCAGGGAATTTATCCTCGAAACCCGGTACACACACCGGTAACTGTTCCGGCTCAACCACCAACAGGCAATCTGTCAGAGAAATATAATTGCTCGCATACCCGTATTGATGGAAAGCCGCTCGTAGTCGCGCACCATGCCAACCAGGGTCATCTGTCATAATCGCAATATTTCCCACTGGCATCAGATCAACCGCCAAATGAGATATCAAGCAATTCCTCATCCAGCTTACCGGCACGAAAACTATGTCCGGAATCGACGGCAGTCACAATCACACTTGCCGGACTGAATAACATTGGATCAATTTTGAAAAAATCGTATTCATACTCTTTGAAAACCTGAGCGAAGGGTTTGCCATAATCTTTTGATACCGAGCTGGGTAAAGCATTGGCCAAGTTTTCCGCCGCTTCATCATCCCCTTTCACAAAAAGATGGACTTGACCCGCGCAAAGTATGGCATCGTTAGTCCGCCCCATCGCCTGGACGAAATCCGGTGCGGGGGGGCAAATCGGAGCACTTCCGCTGCCATCGACAATATTTTCCAAAGGAAAATGCAACTCATGCGCCTTATGCATGGACACTTCCAAGACTCTACCCACCACTTGAACACATCCCGCCAAACTACTGGTTGGAGTTAATATAATAGTAAGAGAGGAGGTTTTTACATTACAGGCATCTGCAATTTTCTCGATCAGTTCGAGAGGCGGCACCTTATCCACCTCCATAACCAGAACAGTTTCGTCGGCTTCATCCTTATAACCCAGCTCTTCATAAATTTCCTCTTTAACACAAAGGGCGCGTGCTGGCCCCGAGCCTAATGCATAGAATGCACTTTTACCTTTACCATGGGATAAGCTCCATCCGGCATACTGACTGCCTAAACATGCCAACACTGGGTTGCTAGTATGAATATCAATGGTCAAAGGCCATTTAGGGGTATAGGTACTATGGCTCAACATCGCTGTTCCCAGGCCTCCAAGACAAATCTCGGTAATAAGCCGACCCGCTTCAAGCCCTCCCAAAGCATCTATCCCAGCATCGACGACTATACAGCCGTTAGGCAGGCGTTGTATATTTAATCGTAGCTTGTCTGCATCGACAATCAGTTGCTTTACCAGGGGTAATACATTTTTGTTAACACTGGGCTGTAAAACGGTTGTCATGGTTTCTTTCCTAATTAGTTTATATCAAGGATTTTCTTTTACCTGGTTTCGTAAGTCCAGATTTTAATCAGGCAAACTGTCTATACAGTTGCTTTTCCATCTCGACTCCTCTTAATTTCAATTTTCGCATCACATCATGAGGCCGATCACCACTCGCAGAAACACTACAGAGGGGCTGAAAAGCGGCAATAACGGTACCTTCCATAGGTCTATCCGCACTCCATTTCGGCCATTCCTGAACCTTAGGTACTGTTAGCGATTTTCGGGCAAAAATGATGCTCGTTGCCCTCAATTCAAAGCAACACTGTTGACTCTGCAGATCTCCCTGGCAAGCGCGAATATGAGCATCAACTAAACCGTCATAAAAATGCTCGTCATATAAGGCCATACTGGCGCTTGGCCTCGGGTTGATCTCCAGAATAATGCAACAATCACCGTCAACGATAAAATCAAGACTGTTCAAACCTTTCAATGTGATCGCATGCACAATAGCCGCAATATAACTATCGAGTCGATACCTTTGCTCATCCGTTAATTCGATCCAATTCGCTATTCCTCCAAACTGGAAAGGATAACGGCTATCAATAGCAGTCGTCCACTGATTATTGAAGCCAATAGTGCGGTGCCTCTCACCATCCGCTAAAAATAATACTGATCCCACTTGCCCCGTTAGACGGCGCTGGTAGTAGCATTTTTTTACATGCGGGGGATCGACTTCGCCAGCAGGCCAGACACCTCGACCTCCCTCGCTACCACCCTTTTTCAAAAGCCATCCTTCTTTCTGCATGGGTTTCGAGAAACGGATCGCCGGATAGGGAATCTGTAATCTGTCCAGTAGTGCGAAAAACGAATCAGGTTGTTTCACGTTTTTTATAGTCTGAGCACCATTCCCATAGAGAGCATAATGCCGACTTAAAAAATCAATCAATTCAGGCCGTCCGTCAAATCCGCTGCCAAAGATTAGGGCCACCCCCTCCTTCCCATCAGTTATTGACGTGATAGCCTCTACGATCGCATTGTCCAAAACATTTCCTTTGCTATGGGTAACTTGTTTGTATTTCTCGCTGTACCGGCACGTATCCAGATCTCCGTAGAAATCTACGACCCAGGGCGACCACCCTCCCCGGTATGCTGATTTCACCAGAAGTCTCGCTGATTGAGCAACCAAAATCAGATTTTTTTTTACAGTAGGCTCTCCATTCTCGTACAGCCGCCTAACTACCTGCATCCAACTCGCTCGCGAAACTACGTTCTTAATATTTCGCTGCTGTATCGGCTGTTTTCTTCACTCAATATTGTATAGTCAATATCTGTTCGAGACACCACCACTTCGCCTCCTTTATTGCGCGCACTGACCAATTTAAAACTCAACTCAGGATTGCCAGAAAATGCCGTTATAACTTCGTGGAATAACGTCTCAGCCACACTCACACCATCGACCATACAAAATCCTGTCGGTCCCCAGGAACTTTGCCCAAGACCGACGGCCCCATGATCTTCCAACCAATGAATAGCCCTTTCTACGTTAGGACTTGTGAAACAACCACCTTGAATGCGGGAGAAATATTCACCACCCGCTTTTTGAATCTCAGTTATCACATCACCGAAATTGCGGATATCTTGTTCAATCAAAGCAGGTAGCGCTTGCATGAGTAGGAGATGACAAAGACGCGCGGTTTCAGCAACGGGAAAAGGCGGTAGTGCCTCAAATGCATCAATTTCCGCAGCACCATTCAAACCCTGTTCCCGTTGATCAAAAACCAGGATAAACCGCCAATTTTCAGGTACTTGCTTACTGACTATAACCGGTGGTGGCGCATCATTTTTTGCACTGCCGCCATCTACAATAAAGCCACCGTGTTCAAACATACCCACACCAATTCCAGAACGGGCTCCACGACCCGTCAATTTAGCAATATCTCTTATCTTATAATCCAACCCATAAAAAGCACTCAAACCCAAACCGACAGCAAGTGCCATTTGAGTTCCTGATCCCAATCCGACATGTTCCGGAATCGCCGAATTCAACGTAATGGAATGCGACTCTGGCAATTGAAGTGTTTTGCAGAAACTTTTGGCAATCTTCTGTGCTCGTTTGCTTTGTGGCCCTGTTACTTTTAACTCATCGGCTCTCTCAATTGATAAACATGTTGAAATCTCATTCAGTGCGACACCGAGACTGCCAAACCGCCTTCCTTGCTCTCCACTGGGATCCAGAAACCCCATGTGTATGCGTGCAGGTGCAACGACCTGAATCCGTAGATGTGCAATATCCAATGGTTTATCCGATAGAAGGTTGATAAGGTGGGTGATTATACAATATTGATAGAAGTCGTCCCACGAGAATCATAGGATCCCCAACAACGGGACGACACGTAAGAAAGGCAGTTAGGAACATTGCGACTCTTTATCGATCAACGTATTGAGTTCTTCCAATGAATCTAACACGAAGCGAGCCAACAACCTGCTCTTCTTTGAAGGTTCGCCATTATCCGGAATCAGGACAGGACATACCCCTGCCCATGATGCCGATATAATTCCTGTAAATGAATCCTCGACCGCAATACACTGATCTGGTCGCAGTTTCAGCACGCTCGCAGCTTTCAGATAAATGTCAGGAGAAGGCTTACCGTGTAAGACATCATCGCGACTGACAATCATTGAAAAAGCATTTTCTATCCCTGCCAACGCCAAACAATCCAAAGCATTTGCCCGTTTACTGTTGGTAGCCAGACAATAAGGCACTTTCTGTCGCCTTAATGTCTCAAGCAAATTCGAAAAGCCAGGTTTTACCTCGATTCCGTGTTTCTTCACATACCCCCTCCAGCACTCTGCGCTGCGATGGTGAAATTCAGTGGTCTTTTCGACAGAACCTATCATTTCGGTAAGTTTCCGTTCCACCTCATCACCATGGCAACCGGAAAGTCCGAGACAAAATTCATCGTCTATTTTAAATCCTATGGTTTGGGCTGCACGTTGCCATGCAATACGATAAGTCGATTCAGTATCCAGCACTAATCCATCCATATCGAGAATAACAGCAGAAAACGAAGGTAACATGGGATGAAAATACACTGGTGAAATGGACGATTTTTCATTATACTGGACAGCTTAAAATAAGCCGGGGTGGCGAAACTGGTAGACGCGCCAGATTCAAAATCTGGTGGTGGTAACACCGTGCCGGTTCGATTCCGGCCCTCGGTACCATTAAGCAAATAAAAAAGGCTTACAGGTTATTCTGTAAGCCTTTTTTATTTGCTTAATGCTCGAAAAGCGTGGCTCGAACCAATATCGAATCGGCTTTATAGACGACTATTGGAATAATACTCGCCCCGTCCAAATCGCCGATGCCACATCAAAGCCAACCTATCCCAATCCTAACATTCTGACAACTGTGCGAATGTTAGGACTGGTATCATCTCCCACTTAATAAAAAAGCTGGTTTTTAGCTTGATTTTCTAGCGCTAGCACGAGTGAACCCTAACAGACCAGCACCGATTAGCCATAATGAAGCAGGCTCAGGAACTGGCGCAGGAACTGGAGGTGGAGGCGCAACACCTTCAAAATCGTAAGAAATTTCACCGAAACACGCGGCTGTGGTGGTTTGCTCATTATCGATATTGCCGCCGCCGCCAACGAAATTAGTCCCTGTTAACGTGTTACAACCAATTCCGACAGTGCCTGCACCAATGAACTGCGCCAAGTCAGCCCCCGCAAATGTTAAAGTTACAGAGCCTTGGTCTGTTGTTTCACCAAGATCCAATTCAACACCAGAATCCAGTGAAACTGTTCCGCCCGTACTTGCCAGATTGGTAACAAATGCTGTTTCAAAATTTTCGCTACCTGCCAGTACTTCAAATTCCCAATTCAAAACTGAATCAAATGAGAAACGTTGAGATTGTGCTGCAGTATTTTCAAGTAGTGCCGAGCTTATTGACTCACCGCTCAATGTTATAGAAACACCTGTAAGATTTCCCAAACTGGAATCAAACTGATCCAAAGTACCTGTTGCTGAAGTTGTATCGAGTTCAGTAGTTTGATGTCCAACCGAAAAATCATCAGTTATGACCACCGCCTGAGCGCCAACAGCAAACGCCAACCCCCCGGCTACAAATAACGAAGAAATAGTTCTTTTCATTGTTCTTTCCTTTTCCTAATTAAGATAAATTATCCTCTGTTTGCATTGAATACAATCCAATACTTATGTGATTCTATCACTATAGATAAAACAATTCTATCTGCAATTCATATTCAGGTAAGATAAAACTCCCGTAATACACTAATCAAGTAGCCATGATCCAGCACCCCGCCGCTCTCCCTTATACTATGCATCGCCCAGATAGGATTCCCTACATCAACCGAACGAATACCCAGCCGGGCAGCCGTTATTGGCCCAATGGTACTGCCACAAGGGATATTGGTACGATGTGAATACTTTTGCCAGGGAATGTCAACCTCTTGACACAAACGAATGAACCTCGATTCAGAAACGCTTTCCGAAGAATAACGCTGACTTGCATTAGTTTTAATGACCGGACCTTTATTCACCTGAACTCGGTGATCGGGTTCGTAGGCTTCCGGGAAATTTGGCTGATAAGCGTGTGCCATATCTGCACTGATGGCAAAGCTCTTCGCCAACGCTCGCTTGTACCCTTCTCTATCTATACCCAGTGCTAGTGAAATGCGTTCCAATGTGTCGCCCAAGAAACTACCATCAGCACCTTTCGTACTTTCACTACCTACTTCTTCATGATCGAAAAAGGCAGCGACAGTAGTTGCTGGCGGATTCGATTCTCCACTTTGTAGTAACGCCGTCATCCCCGCATGACAAGAGGCCAGATTATCCAGCTGGCTATTAGCAATAAATTCTTCGTTTACTCCATAAAAAACGCCTTTCTGAGTATCGAAAACATTGAGTTCAAAAGACAGTATGGCGTCCTTATCGCACCCCGCTTTGTCAGCAAGAAGACTATAGAAATAATTCTGTGGATTTTGACCCTCTTCAATATTAGATAACAATAACGGTAGCTGATCCTGCTTTTTTAGAAGCAAGCCTTTCTTATTGACTTCCCGATTCATGTGAATAGCCAGATTCGGTAACCGCATCAAAGCGGATTCAAAACAAACCAATCGACTTTGCACACTGCCATCACTATTTTTATAGCCGATTCGCCCTGCCAGACTAAGATCTCTATCACTAAAGGTTGCTAAAATGGGGCCGCCGTAAACTTCGACACCAATACGACTCATCTTTCCGGCCCTATGTGCTCCATTGGGCTTTACCCGGAGTCCGGGAGAATCGGTATGCGCCCCAACTATATTAAATTTGAATTCATCAAGACCGCCATGTCCAATACCGAAAATAATGATAGAAGATCCATCTCGAACAACGTAATATCGTCCCCCTTGTTGCAACTCCCAGTGCTCTGGCTCATGCAACCGAACAAAACCCATGCTTTGAAGTTTTGTTTCCATCGTTGCTACTGCATGCCAGGGGCTGGGACTGGCATCGACGAAATCCAGTAATTGCCTGGCTTGCTCACGGGAGTCTCTATCGATATCCACGGTCATTGCTTTTCATCCAGTTTTAGTGACGCCGAATTAATGCAGTAACGCAACCCCGTCGGCTCAGGACCATCTTCAAAAACATGCCCTAAGTGTGAATCGCATTGACTACATATGACTTCAATTCGAGCCATACCAAGACTGCTGTCTGATATAGTTTCGATAGAACTGCTTGTAATCGGCTGCCAGTAACTGGGCCAACCAGACCCGGATTCATACTTGGCGCCAGAATCAAACAATGGACTGCCGCAACAAACACAATGATAAACGCCTTCTTTCTTACAATCGGTATACTCACCAGTAAACGGCCTTTCTGTTCCTTTTCCACGGCATATAGCGTATTGCTCTGAAGTCAGCCGTTGTCTCCACTCATCTTTGCTACGTATAATTTTGTCGTTCATTCGTTTTCGCCATTAGGAATCAACATGTATTTCTGGCTCCTTACTCTCTTATAAATCGATAACACTTCCGAACTAAAACAAACAAAAAAAACCCTATCGATGCTCGAAGGGATCCGAAGCAACTCTCCGATCGTATCGATTGCAACCTCCGCCGCTGATGCCAAAGGATAGCCATAAACGCCACAGGATAGTGCTGGAAAAGCAATGCTTTCAATATCAAGATTGAAGCCAAGCTTCATACACTCCCGATAACAAGAGGCCAACAAATCCGGCTCGCCACTATTACCTCCCCGCCAAACCGGCCCGACGGTATGAATAACATAGCATGCAGGTAGATTATACCCCCCTGTTACTTTGGCCATACCTGTCTCGCATCCATTCAACTGACGACACTCAACCAAGAGCTCCGGTCCGGCTGCCCGGTGAATAGCGCCATCCACACCTCCGCCACCCAGCAAGCTGTTATTGGCCGCATTAACGATTACATCGACTTCCAGGCGAGTAATATCGCTTTTAATAATCTCGATTGATGCCATAGGCTTTTTCACCGCTCGAAGGTAGAGTGTATCGCGGAAGGTATATACAAATACTCTCCCACAGAAGGTTCAGACTACCTGACCTCATCACGGTGAATCAAAAGGTTA
>JAZGGE010000165.1:0-2358 GCA_036480195.1 Methylococcales bacterium | reverse complement strand
ACCATGCAGGCGATTTGATTGCTGAATTCATTTTGGCAATGAAACACAATCTGGGGCTAAACAAGGTATTGGGAACTATCCATATTTATCCCACCATGGCGGAAGCCAATAAGTATGTCGCCGGTGTCTGGAAGCGCAATCATGCGCCGGAAAAGCTCCTGCAATGGGTTGAGCGTTATCATACCTGGAGGCGGAAGTGACCGGGCAACAGAATACTTATCATGTCCGCTCTGGTTCTTCTTCTGGAACTGACATCTGGATTTTTACTTCACTATTGGTATATACCTCTCGCGCCCAAGAATACCCATTTTTAGCACGCATCTTTTCGTGTAGGGTGTCGTTGTAGAAGATTGAAAGAGTTGACTATTCCTGTACTTCTACGTCTAACCCTCCACGACAATATACCCATTCAAAACGGGCATTCTTAAGCGCGAAAGGTATAGATTGGAAAATAAATCATTTTTGGGCGTTACCGGGAAACCAAGACCTTGCACCCTTTATTGAGGTAACACGCTTTTTTTCTGCTCTGGTAAACTGTATGGTCTTGATCGCACAAGAGATAAGTCGCCATGACATATTCGTCCATTGATAAACAAAAATTACTGACCCGCAATATTTTATTCAAAAAACTAGCTCTTAACGATGTTGATAACATCGTGGCTCTTTCTACAGAAATTTATTTCACAAATAACCAAATTATCTTTCAAAAAGGTGATGTTAGCGACAGTTTGTTGGCGGTACTCAATGGCCAAGTACGGATTAGTACCAGTTCAATGAACGGTAAAGAAATTGTTTTGAATACAATATCCCCGGGAGAAATGTTCGGTGAAATCGCTTTTATTGATGGCAGAGAACGCTCCGCGACAGCAACCGCAATAGGTGATTGTGCTTTGCTTTCCATTCGACACGATGATTACATGCCTTTGTTGAAATCGAATCCAGAAATTGCAATTGAATTGCTTATTATTTTATGCAAAAAAGTGAGGGATACCAGTGATAGAGTAGAAGCGGTCGGCTTGCAGCCTGTCCCAGTGAGTTTAGCTCGATTATTAGTGAGAGCTAGCAAGGAAATGGGAAAGGAAACAGTTGATGGATTGTATTTAGATTGGAAAAAATCGCAACAGGAAATTGGCTATGAAATTGGCACCTCCCGAGAAAGCATTAACAAGCAGCTGAATAGCTGGAAAAAACAAGGGTTACTTACACTCGGTGGCCAAAGCTTAAGCATTACCATTCTGGATATTGAAGCCCTTGATATTATTGCCAAGGGTTACATATGATGCTGGAATCCAGCACCTTTTTTATGCTCAATGTCACGAAAAATGCTGTTCATTTATTGATTCTTATTCTAGTCTTCCTATCTGTCTTATTTTTTTATAAAAATGGTAACCTCGAGTCTTTGGAATTGTATGCCTACGACCTACTGCTTCAACGTCATCCTGCAGAAACGACAAAATCTCCTGTCACCGTTATCACTGTCACTGAGGATGATTTTCGCCAACTAAAGCGCTGGACAATTTCGGATGAGTTATTGGCTGAGGTATTGACACAACTGGTGGAATACAAAGCCCGCGTCATCGGTATTGATATCTATCGGGATTTCCCTGTACCGCCAGGTCACAAAAAACTGGAAAACGTATTTACCCAAAATCAAAATATTATCGTCCCCATGAAATTCGGCGATGAAAAACTTAGAGGCTTTGATCCTCCTCCAGTGCTGCACAACACTGAACAGGTTGGTTTATCAGATGTATTTCCTGATCGGGACAAAATTGTTCGTCGCGGCTTGCTTTTTCTTGATGACGGAAAAACGATACATTATTCTTTTGCATTACGCATCGCATTACTATTTTTGCAACAACAAGGGATCACCCCACAGCCGGATGCTATAAACCCCTCACATATCCAACTGGGATCAACAACTATAAAACCTTTTCAGCCGAATAATGGTGGCTATGTGAATGCCGATGCAGGCGGCTATCAATTTCTGCTGGATTTTTGTCAACCATCTGAGACTATTCCTCGATACGATCTTCACCAGTTTCGATCAGGGAATGTTCGGATTAAAGACTTCAAAGATAAGATCGTTTTGATTGGAACAGTGGCTGAAAGCCATAACGACAATATCCTTAAATTATGTGGCCGAGGTGGAGAAATTAACCAGCGTGTTAGTGGTGTTCTCTTACATACAGCCATTGTAAATCAACTTCTAAGAATCGCTCAAGGTGGGCGCACACTCTTGGGAACGGCAACAGATTGGCAGGAAGTGATATGGATAATGATATGGGTTTTGTTGGGAGGACTCATTACTCAGCGCCAACTTACCCTTTTTCCACTCTTACTCGTGTGGGTGGGGGG
>JAZGGE010000164.1:0-10702 GCA_036480195.1 Methylococcales bacterium | reverse complement strand
ATACTGGCATGGCCCTGGGTTTGCAATTCATCCAGAAAAACTTCCACCAGATCCTGTTGCTGCCATTCACGCTCAACATCAACATGGATTTTCATCCCGCCGATTGAAACATCCTTCGTTGTAAAATCCAGCATTTTTCCCTCAAGTACCATGTGTCCACAGCATTGAAGGTTTTTTCGATAATGTTGTCTTTCAATTTGCATTGTTCCTTTCTCCCTCTGTTGTTAAGTCCTAACTACTTTTGAAATATCTACACTTTTACAATCTTTTGATCCATCAATTTCCATTGAACATCGAATCCTTTATTCATGGATAAAGGATATCCCGTATAGAAACACAAGAGTGTATTTGCCCTGCAATGTCATGTCAATTCGAACGAACCCCAAACTGCAACTTGGCCAACCGAGCATAAAGCCCACCTTGTCGAACCAATTCTTGATGGGTTCCCACCGCTACAATTTCACCCTTCTCCATCACAACAATCCGATCTGCCTTAAGGACAGTTGCTAACCGATGGGCGATCACCAGAGTCGTTCGATCTTCCAACAGGTTATCCAACGCCTCCTGAACCAGTCTTTCACTTTCGGCATCAAGAGCACTAGTGGCTTCATCTAAAAGCATGATGGGAGAATTTTTCAATAACGCCCGGGCGACTGCAATTCGTTGCTGCTGACCACCGGACAAGCGGATACCACGTTCACCCAGAAAAGTAAGATAGCCTTCCGGTTGGTTTTCTATAAATTCATCAGCAAAAGCGGCTTTTGCTGCAGCACGCACTTCATTATTCGATGCGTCGGGTTTACCATAACGGATATTCTCCATGGCGTTCGCTGCAAAAATCACAGTTTGCTGCGGCACGAAACCGACAGAACGGCGTAAAACCTCAAGGCCAATATGTGTACTGTCAACGTCCCCCACTAGAATATGCCCCTCCTGGGGATCATAAAACCGGAGTAACAGTTGTAATACAGTGCTTTTTCCAGCTCCTGATGGCCCAACCAACGCGACGGTTTCACCAGGGTGAATAGTGAAGGAAAAATTCTTGAGTGCATAGTAATCTGGTCTGGATGGGTAGCTGAATGTTACATTTTCGAATGTTACTCCCCCAACATCTCGTGTAGGTAACAATCGCGGGGTTTTTACCGAATCTATGTCAGATTCCGCATGAAGTAGTTCCATCAGCCGCTCCATCGCACCCACTGCTTTCTGTACATCACCCCATACATCACTCACCGCTGCGGTACTAGTTGCCACGAGAATCGCGTAAAGCAGAAATTGACTCAGTTCTCCAGTCGTTAACCTCCCCTCGATAACCAACTGCGTTCCTATCCACAGAACCACCAAAATAGCGCCAAATACGATCATAATGGCAAATGCCGTGAGTAACGCCCGGCTGCGATTACGGCTTATGCCTGCGATAAATGATTGCTGGACAGCCTGGTCGAATTTTTTACTTAGCAAACCTTCCAGGGTAAACGACTGAATCATTTGTATCCCATTAAGCGTTTCGCTGGCAATCGCGGATGACTCGGCGATGCAAGCCTGACTTTCGCGGGATAAGTGACGTACTTTTTTGCCAAAATAAAATAACGGTAATAACACCAGGGGAACGATAACCAAGATAATACCCGTCAACCCAACGTGGGTGATTGATAACATAATCAATCCGCCGATTAACATGATAGTACTACGTAGAGCAATGGAAAATCCTGGACCAACAGCTGACTGCACCAGAGTGGTATCCGTTGTTATTCGCGATAGAACTTCACCTGTTTTAGTCTCTTCGAAAAAAGCCGGACTCATTGCTATGACATGCTGAAAAATAGCCGTGCGTATATCAGCAATTATCCTTTCAGCCAACCAGGTCACCAAATAAAATCGGGCAGCAGCAAAAACTGCAAGCGCTATCACGATGCCAAAGAAAGCATAGAAATACTGCCTGATAAACTCCGGGTTCTGTGACAGAAAACCATCATCCACCATCCATCTAACAATTATAGGCATGGCAAGAGATGCCGCTGCAGCACTGATTAAAGCTAGCAAAGCGAGGAAGACCCGTCCTGTATAAGGTCGAAAAAATGGAATGAGCGTTGAAATAAATCCTGTATGAGTATCCTTCACTATATTCCACCATAGCGATTCAATCCCACAAATGTTCCTCCATTTCGCTCACAAAGAATGCGCATCAACGTCGCAAATCGAATACCCGTTTGCTGTAATCCCGGGGGTTGACTAATGACGACAGGGAAACCAACCCCATGAATCCGCACTCGCCGCTGACCTTTGCGGCCTACTTTGTTAATTCGGTCAACGGCTTCAACAACACTATCAATAGATGAACCGGTAAACTCATCCCCGAACACATAGAGACTTATTTTTTTATCTTTGGCGTGAAATGTCTGAATGGCCCGGGTTATGCCTTCTACCGGGCTGCTATTACTAAATACACTCCAACGGTTTAATCGTTTTAAGATAGCTTTGCGACGGGCTTTGGAATCAGGAATCCAGCGGCCACGATATTGGGAGAAAAGATAATTGCCCATATCGTTCATGACTTGAATTCCTTTTACTTTTGGGTAAATCGCCAGAGTTTCTTCGATTTTTCTCAATACCAGCCGCCAACTGTAATTGAACATACTGCCGGAAGTATCAATAATGAAAATGATGTATTCACTATCAACCGGTATACCGCCAATATTGCTATTGGATTTCGTCGACCTTTCCCCCTGTCCGTACAGGCGCTTCATTTCGTCGCTAAGTTCCTGATGTGCCGTCTGTAGTTTGCCTTCGATAATTTCTTTAATTTGGGCGGTATCTTTGGCTGCCGTAAATTCCCCTTTCACCGTTGAAAAAAGGCCTTGCAGACGTGCGAGCTTCCTTTTTTCCTGTGAGAGTTGGCTGTTTTTCTCCGACAAATCACGATTTAGCGTTCTGGTTTCACCGCTTAGCTCTACTATTTCCTGCTCCATTCTCACTAATTGTTTATCAAGATCCTCACGCATCTCCTCAATAACAACGGGCTCGGCAAACCGGCTCAATACCAAAAGTAAAATTACCGCGCCAAAGCCACAGCTAATCACATCAAGGAAAGACAGATTAAAATCTTCTATTGTTCGCCGCCCTCTCATGGCCAATCCTTTGCAGGTGCAATATAGGAACCTTTGGTCTTGACAGCCAACTGCCAGAAAACAGGAGCCGCCATGGGGTCACCTTCAATAGGAAATAGAATAGTATTAACAGGAACACCAGTCGGCAATGTTTCGATGGCTTTTAAAAAGTACTCCAACCGCTGTTCTCCAGAAACTTTTCTCTTTGACGATGAGGACGCAGCTTGAGTAGGTAGTCCGTCAGTAATGAGAAAGATATTGTCCGGCTTTGGCTGCATTTTTTTTGCTGCCGCAAAAGCGCGTTGTAAATTGGTACCTTTTTCTGGAATAATCTTCTTCAGTGCAGTCATGGCACGGTTCAGGGAACGACCGTTACCACTTTCGAGCCAACCTGAACTTCCTGCCAATAGAGGTTGGCTGGTTTCGTTGAAAATCATGATCTGGAATCGACTGGACTTTGGCAGCTGGCTTCCCAGCCATTCCACTGTAGCAACTGCCCGCCGCCATTTAGACGCTCGGCGTTTTTCAACATCGGCCAGATTACGCCGCCGTATAATATTAACAATGGTACTACCCAGCATACTAGCCGAACGATCAACCAGAATTAGAATCCGTTTGCCACCCATTTTTATGCCAGTCAGATATTGGCGATCGCCTTCTCCTTTGAATGCCCGCACTTTCTTTCCTTGTTCTTCGCGTTTTTCCTGTTGAACAGCTTTTTGCGCCTTATTTTCGTGGTCAATAGATTTGAGATCAGCCTGTAACTTTTTAATATGCTCCAGGCGGGCAATAGTATCTTGGTCCAAATGACCCAATTCTTCTCGTTGCGTTGAAACTGCTTTAATCACCCGCTCGGAAAGTCCGCGAGTCTCAACGACCTCTTTATCTATCTTTTCAGAGGCATTTTTTAATTCAGCCAGATAGGTCTTCTTGATCGACAACTCTTGTTCCAGGCGATCTGTTTCAGCCATCAGATCGCTATTTACTTCTTCTCTATGTCGGATGGCGTGGGAATTAACTATCATCACCAGCAAAATAATTGAGCCGAAACCACAAAACATGACATCAATGAACGAAAGTCCGAACAAATTGATATTTTTCCGCCTCACGACAACTTAACCGATAAACTGCTGATTAACGACAGTAATCAGCGATAGTTCTTCACCATCAAAATTTATAATATCCCCCGCAGAAACCACAGCCATTTCTGTGATGACCATTCCATTTATTTCTAAACCCTTGCAATCGATGGACTTTAATACTATTTCATTTTCCTGCAATCCGAGTGTAAACCTGGCACTAGAGGTTTCTTTTCCAAAAATGATAGTAATTTTCCCTTTAGTTTTGGAAATTTCTAATGCAACATCACCTACAGGATAGGCGTAGCCACGATGCACCAGGTGAGTTGGGTTAATTTTACTCTGTGGAGAGACATAAGCTCGAGTATTTGAATCAAGGCGAGTCGTGAAAAAAATAGCGTCTTCAGCTTGTTTTATCTGATCGCTGTAATCCAATGCCCCCAGCGCTGCCGCTCCTTCTGAAAGCACGACAACCTCTGATTTTGGAAACTTTTCCTTCAGAGTCTCCCCGAAACCTGGCAATAAATCCATGCGATGAGAAATTGCCAATAATGGATTGTCCTCCACCAAGAGCCGTCCGATGCGTTGAGTAATCTCCTGATAATCGGTAGCCACTGCGTCAATCCAGCGTTTTCTATCCAGACCAATACGGAACTCATGATCGACCCTTCGCATCTCCAACTCCAAGGTTTTCTCGGACTGTAGAATGTGCATCCATCCGGATAACCGATTGTAAAGGCTTTGTTCGGATTCCGCCCGATACAGGGGGTCGAAACGGGTCAGGCGTATAAATTCATTAGCAATGAGATGTATCCATTTATCCCTTAAGCTAACCAATCCGACTCCTGAAACCGTCTCAACAGCCTCACGCTGCCGCGTCCACTGCCCTTCCAATCGCGAAACAACACAGCCATGCAAATGAATATCAAGGTGTATCATCGATTTTGTGGTCACGTAGTCCATCGTCGAAGAAAGCGCTGAATCCACTACACCCCGGATGGGTATTTTCTGTTGTTTACCAATTCCCAATAATAACCCTAACTGTTCCTTGCGCAATGAACCCGGTACAGTAACAATGACTTCCCGTTCGGCCATGGATCTCAGGATGTGTTTTAAATGGGCGTCGACCAAGTCTGCATGAGTCTTGGCCAAAGCATTTGAAACCCCCAGAGGCTCTACATTGAGATTATTCCAAAACCGATTGTTCACTTGCCGGGGTTTGAGACAAGCCGCTTGGTACGCAGCTTCCCCCACAATCACTTTGTTCTCATCCAGCAAGGCATAGCCTGGACTTTCCAGCACAACCTCATCCCCGGATGCAACAGCAATACCCGAATCGTTTATTTCTATGGCGAGCATGGTCAGCTTACCCGTAGGTGGCGAATCAAATGAGAATCACAGTAGGTTTCAGCATCCAGCACCAGCCTATCCTGGGTGGACTGCAATTGATGAACAACCAGCATCAACACAATACTAATTAGCAAAGCAATCAATGTGGAATTAAAAGCAACCCCCAGACTTTGTGTCACACCCGTAATATCCCCTTCTACAGCCTTGTATGCCTGCCCCAAGGCGTCACCTATACCACGTACTGTACCAATAAACCCAATTGACGGAATTGCCCAAACGATATACCGAATCATGGAAAGTCCTGACTCCATCCTCTCCGCTTCTGTATCACAGAGGTTACGCACCGCGATTGAAACATCCTGAATATTACGGGTTGCATCAAAACGATGTAAAGCAGTTAGAACTGCGCGGGGCAACAGGTAGTGCTGTTGATCTTCTGGCAGAGATTGCACTGTTCGGGAGACACCCCGTACGTCCTCCGGTAAAATTTTTATACCTTCGCGAATGGGTACAAGCTCCTCATATAGTAACGATTGCTCTCTCATCGCCACCATCCCTTTATAACCAATAATCGCCAGTGCCCAGAAAAACAGAATAAAACAGATTTCCTGTTCCATATCCTTGACTGTGACATAAGCGGACTGACGCTGAACAGCATTTTCTTCTGTCTCCAATCGAATGGCTTCTTCCTTTAAAAAAACTTCGGCATTAGGTCGAATTACGGCAACATAGATGGCATGGACGATGATAATGGAAATAAGTAATGAAAAAAGTTGGAATATAAGTTCGGCGGGTAGTTTTCTTTTCAATGTTGACATCCTTAAGAGCATGGACGGTATAGCTTATACTAGAAGGCTTCCTGAGAATAGAAGTTGTCACAAGAGAAAGCCTTTTAGGACAATCCTAGTACTTCGGCTAGATTATATGACGGATAGAATAAGTCGAGAAGTAGTCAGCTGCTAGGAGGTTGTCCACTATATCTCGTCTGAATTCCTGAAATATGTGAAGTTCTTCACATTCCAGTTTTCGATTCTAATCTACTCTTAAAGTATCCCACAAAAAGAACCCTAAGTTCTAAGATGCGCTGTTTGTATTTTGTGTCTTGATTGTGCAGCCAATTCGTCATCTATCAAAACCTAACTATGAATCACCGCTACGATAAACGCTACTCTCTCTTTCTCGATGCCGAAGTAAAGACAGTAGATGATCAAATCACTCTGGTAAAAACCTTCGATATTAGCGTCAGTGGAATTGGATTAACATACCAATCGCATTCAATGCAACTCAACCAGTTAGTAAAGATCAGCTTATCCGTAGAAGGCCATTCAACAAGAGAATACTTACTAAAAGGCTTAATCGCCCATAAAACCAATGACCGAATCGGAGTCATATTTATGAGAGATTATACTGCCGATGTTCACCATCTATTGCTATCTGCAAGAAGACTTGAGACTCGACCTCAACCGGAGGTTCTTGAGGAAATACCGCTAGCTTCGATAAGAAAACGGGCTGTGGGTATGTAAGTAAGCTAGTTTCTACCTGGAAGATGCGTTGTCACCCTGAAGCTGAATTCCCGATAGTTAGTAAATATACCTTCCGCGCTCGAGAACACCCCAGACGACTCCGTAGTCATTCCACAAAAAGCAGTATTTCCCCCTTATTCAGCTCAATCGAATCACCACACCAACGTTGGTAAGAGCCATTAATACTGTCTTCACTAATAGCTAGACCCAGCTTGCGCAAATATAAAAAATAATAGCGCAGAAAGTTAGGCCGGTAGGTGCAATCGTAGGTGAATGTCGGAAGTAATTCCGCATTTTTCATGGATACAACAGTCCCGCGTTTCATTCCCGCGCCCGGACGCATGCCAAGTTTACCTAACACCATGATAGTGCCTGCCAGCATATTAACACCGGTAAACTCTTCGGTATCACCACCGATGGCAATCAAGCCTCGCCGCATTCCGTTACCTACTTCGTTTCTAGCGTTGCCATGAATAATAATTTCGCCACCCAGCATCCCCATGGCGCTGCCTCGAACAGCACAACCAACCATGTGTCCCGCATTGCCATTGACAATCACGCGGCCTCCGGACATTTCCCGGCCAATCCAGTCACCCGCATCGCCTTCGACCACAATTTCACCACCCGACATCCCAGCCCCAAGGTGGGTACCCACATTTCCCGAGATAGAAATTCGACCGCGGGTTGTACCGCTACCGATTAATTTGATATTTGCCAGATCCCCTTCAATTTCGACGTGATCATTCTCCAAATGACCGGAAACACTAAAAAAGTTACCCAGATCTACTTTCCTATTGCCGTGATAAACCGGCAGAGCAGCGACTTCACTTTCAGTGAGTCCACTGAGATGGTCAGGTGATATAACTTCAGCTTCGAGTGGAACTTCGGGTAAGGTATGTAAACTCAGTTTCATTTTCAACCCTGCACTAAATCATTTAATCGAATTTTATATTGCCCCAGGTTCCCGCCGTAGTTTCCCGCGGTAATCTGAACGATATCCTTGTGTGCCGACGCCAAAATGCCCTGCTTCATCGATTCTTTTACAGCCTCTTCATCTAGCCCATCGATAACAATTTCGAGAACACTGGTGACGTCTTCTGGCAGGTCGGTTTGGGGGGCGCGTCCCCGCAGTGTTGGACAGTACGCGTCATTAGTCGAAGCTGGTAATGCTTTATATTTGGAACCCACCTTACTTCCACTTCGTACCACGCCATCAGGAAATGGAAGCACAACGTTTGGAATCCGCATTGCTTCAACCGCTGCTTCGGCAACCTCCAATGTAGTCCTGGAATCCTTACCTAACAGAATAATATTGCCGCCACCAACAGCAGGCTGGACACCAAAAGACTCTTCGATCACAAACTCACCATCCATTACCGGAATACGCCAGAGTCTTTTATCGCCTATGAGTTTGCTGGCCTGATAGCCATCACCGAAATAGCGTAATTTGCCACCGACTTCAACGGTTTGTTCCACATCAAGACCATTAAAACAGGCTGTACTGGGGCAAGTCATGATGCACTGCCCTACTCTTTCCACAAGACGTTTTGAAAGCCCTTCAGCGTCGAAAGCAAAAAGTAATACGCTGATGCCGGGACGACCGTCCGGTGTCTCCTGGGCAGGAATCTCGCGCTCAATACCTGCCTCGCATTTGCAACCGATAACTGAAGTGGCAAACCCCGTTACCGACCGACCAGCAGCCCGCGCCCATTTCTCATTCTCCGCTGTGATGATAATGCGGGTACCCCACATCTTGAACGCTTCCGCGAAAGTATCAATAATTTCAGTCGATTGAATATACATTTATTGTTCTTACAGTAACTACGTTCAGAAATGAAAGTTTTGCCCGAAAAAGAATCGCTCTCTGTTAGTTTTGCCGCAGTCGCGGATAATTTGATTCTAGTGGGAAGAAGTTGGCACCGCTACACCATCCCCCAGATAACTCTCATCAACTGCATAGTTGTCGAATTGGATGGTGTAATAATCTTCGAAGAATGGCCGTATTTTAGCTTCGATCTCTTTTTCATATTGAGGGGTGACGTGATAAATACGACCCTCACCATCGCAACAGAATTCGTGATCCTGAATAAAAATTTTGCCACTTTTAATCACGTAACGGGCAGAATTAAACATCTCTTCCTTATCTTCCTTTTCATCGTAAAGAGTGATGTCCGCATCTGCGCCAATTCCCAAGTGTCCCTTATCCTTGAGTCCCAGCAATTTAGCGGGTGCTGCCCGAGTAATAATGGCGATTTCCTGCAGGGTAAACTCCCGTTCAATATCGAGCAGATTAGTGCTCTTCAGTGCTTTTTGATTTACATTCCCAGCCTGTTCTTTACGAAACTCCCTATCCATCAATAAGCGAATCAACTTGGGATAGTTCTCGAACGAACCACCGTTGGGATGGTCAGTAGACAAGACCATGCGCCATGGGTCTTTGGATAACAGAAAAAGTTCCAGTCCAATGGCCCATTGCAGCGCGTGGGTATAAATATGTTCCTGGTAGGAAAAAGGTAAAATTCCGCAACCACTTTCACATTCCGTATCCGAGTTGATCCATTTATTGTCTGTCATGTTGCGTAGCAACCAGGCTAACGGCGCATCACCTGTCATAATTGTTGCTTTTCCAAACATGACTTGTCCGACATCGGCGCTAACATTGGCATTATTATTAATGTATTCGGCGATCTCCACAGCTTTGGATGTTGGATTCTTACCCGGCTCACCACCATAGCTATGGAATTGGATGTGGGTGATATGGACACGCCGACCTTCAGCAATTGCCATGGTATCCAGGGTGGTTTGATAGTTGCCACTATGGCCAAGATTGTTGCAGTGAATATGGGCAGGATGCGGGAGACCTAAATCATTACTGACATCAATCAGCGCTTTTATTATCGTGCGGGGAGTGAGCTCAAACCCGCTGATTTTCTCATCCAGTCGGGTTATATTGGAATTCTTGCGGCCTTTCCAGGGTTCATCACCCCCCGGATTAACCAATTTAATTGCGTAAGCTTTAGAGGCGTTTAACCACCACCCGACGGCTTGCCGGAATTCATCCATACGGCCTTTTTCCAAAAACTGATGAAGACAGACGTTGTTTGCCAACAATACGTAATAGCCTTTATCGATAATGGGGGTGTCATGGAGTTCCTCCAGGACATGCCGGGCACCCAACGGCGGAACGGCTGCTTCCATAGCAGTAGTGTATCCTAACGTGGCATATCGATAACCTGTTGTAAATGTGGAGGGTACGGTACCTCCCGTGCCCGAACGCAGATCCTTTACTCGGGGTTGAACGTCGCGGCGATGGTCTTCGGGTTGTAATTTGCGAGCCAGATTCACCTTATGTCCGGCAATATGACAGTGAATATCGACACCTCCGGGCATCACAACCATTCCCGCTGCATCAATATAGGGACTGTCCGCAGGGATATTCTCAACGATCTTGCCGTCCTGCGTACAAATGTCTTTTATTTCACCTTCTATGTTGTTGATTGGGTCGTAAACCTTGCCGTTCTTAATGCGAAGCGCAGACATTATTTCTCCTGTTGCAGTTGACCTACCTCGCGAGCAATTCGGTTACTAGAACTGCAAAGTAAGGTGTTCGTAGAGTTTAAGGTGTAGTTAGGAACCAGGAATT
>JAZGGE010000163.1:0-3375 GCA_036480195.1 Methylococcales bacterium | reverse complement strand
TTTTTCTATCTTTGGTAAGGAGGAAAATTATGGAACATGTAGAAGGGCATCAACAACACCCTATCAGCCTGTATTTGAAAGTCTGGGCGTTATTGTTTGTGCTCAGTACAATGTCTTATATGGTCGATTATTTAAACTTCCAGGGTTACCTCAGATGGTTTCTAATCCTGTTGTTCATGTTTTTAAAAGCCGGATTTATTATCTCAATATTCATGCATATGAGTTGGGAAAGACTGGCCATTAAGTATGTCGTCTTACTGCCACCACTAGCTTTGCTGGTATTAATTGGACTGATGGCACTAGAAGCCGACTTTACTTACCAGATTCGAACCTTGTTTTTTGGTATGAGTCCGGCACTTGATGCAGCACACCTTTAAAAAGTTCCTTATGGGCTAGGAGCCTGTCCGAGAATAGAGAACCTACTGCGGAAAAGTCCATTTTGGCCAGATTTCCCTCGCTGCGGCTTCTATTCTCGGGCAGGCTCCTAGTACTCCGTCAACATTGTATTGACGGAGTACTAGCATGGATGCACGGGATACCATTGAAACACTAGAATCGAATTCTTACCTGGGTATATCATGCAGAATCAAGAAATGCCCAGACTTAGATTGCAATTCAAATTTAACTGGAAAATTGTACTATGCGTCTTGATTTTACTTCCGGTTTTAATTCGACTGGGGTTCTGGCAGCTGGATCGGGCCCAGGAAAAGCGCCAGATTCAGAGCGATCGCAATGCATCGCTTCGGGCAATACCTATACCTGTGGAAAGTCTAACTCTAGCCAATAAAAATGCCCTAAACCACACAAAGGTGGTTTTAGACGGCAATTATGACAATAATAAATCGATACTGGTAGCCAACCAGATTTTCCAGAATCGGCCAGGCTACGAAGTAATAACGGCGTTTAAGCTAAATTCCAGTGGTCAAATTGCGCTCGTTAGCAGGGGCTGGATATCCGCTAATTTCGGCAGCGATCAACTACCCACAATCAAACCGATAACGGGTACTCAGCAATTAGTAGGTGAAATCCATATTCCACCATCCAATTCATTTTTTCTGCCCCAGAAAATTGGCGAACGACCCAACTGGCCACTACGTCTGCATCATTATGATATCAGTAGCATTAATAGATTATTTGACAACCCTGTATTACCTTTTGTGGTCAGGTTGAATCGAAACAGTCCCGGTGTTTTAAAGCGGCACTGGCGAGTTACGCAATCGAAACCCGAAAACAGTACGTCGTATGCTATTCAGTGGTTTGGTATGGCGCTTGTACTTACTCTAATCACCATCGTCAAAAGCACCAATATCCTCGAAATAATTCGGTGGAAAAAACAACGAACCCAGGCACAAGCCAATACTAAATAGTCTTAGAACCTGTTCAAGATCTCGATCAAGGGATGCAGCGCAAGGCAAAAGTGGACGAAAAAGCGCAACATACTGGTCGTATATGAGCATTTCGAGACCACTTTTAACGCCGCGATGCGCCCTTCAGCGAAATCTTGAACAGGTTCTTAGGCAACTCGCAATAATTAACCCACCTATATGCACTGGATTTTTGTTTGTCTTCAAGGCGTAACGAAGGGCGCATAGCGAGCTATGTAACCGAAGTTGCAACGCCGAAGACAGACAAAAAGACAAGCAAGATGGGGGTTATTTGTTGCGAGCTGCCTTACGTACCCTGGATATGTTTATTTTCTTTAATCAAATCTATAGTTGCATCGTTTTTAAAGAGTTCATAGCCAGCAATCAGTTTTATCGGCTTAGAAAAGTCATTCACGTTTGCCGTTTTGGGCAAGGCTCGCATAAGATTATTTTTCGCTTTCTGATATTCATTAGTTGAGTTACTCGCAACTTTCATGAAATCTTTATAGCTACCCTTGGGATCCAAAAGAACATCGACCGATTTTCTTACTACCTGAAGATAACTTAATAAAGATTCAGAAAGACTTTTAGCTTTTCCAGATTTATAAGCAGAAATCAATCGACTTGCATCATCCATAATATTGAGGGATGGTTCAATCTTTTTCTTGATCTCATCTATCGGTGTTTCTATAGGTGCCCACGCAGACTGAAAAGCAAGAAATTTATTAAGGTATTCCGAAGTTGCCGCTGATTCTACAAGTTCTGATTTCTTTCCATAGTACTTAAACGCATCGGAATAAACATTCTTGCCAACATCAAAAATATTCGCAGCAAGCATCTTGAACACGAAAAACTGTGCCTCATCTAGGTTTTTTTCAAAGATTAATGTGGTCTTAAAATCAGGATCGAGCATCTTCGCTTTAGCAATATACGCTTTTGCATTCTTAATATCTTCATATACTTTTGCCGGTTCCACCATCATGTTTTCTGCTGATATTTCTGAATCAGCTGATGCTGTCTGTACCGGATAAGCATAAAATTCTACCTGTTCGGTACTACGATTTTCTGCAACTCTGAAATCAGGCATTTCTTTTTGGGCACGCTGTAGATATAAAAGAATCTGACCTGATTTCTTAATGACACTGATGGCTCCTCGATTATCCGGTGTTTCCTTAAGCAACCTGGATGCAAAAATTAATGCATTCTCATGGTCATGACTGACCAAAGCATCCTGCATTTTATCCTGTAATGTAGTTTCTTTGAGAAAGAATTCATTAATAACAATTGCCAACACAAAGAACGCAAAGATAACCAGCAATTTATAATGTTTTCTTTCCAACATATCACCATATCCTGTTAAATATTAATGGGTTTCTGCAAAAACAGGCACCAAATAGATCAACGCCTTTTTTACTGAATTGTAATTGCAAAGACAACTCTTTGTCGCCCACTTTATAAAAAGCAATTTGAATTTGCAAAGGTTTTATTCTTATCCTTATTCTGTAGGCAGACGTGTTACGCTTATTAAATCAATTATTAAGGTGCGATCTAGTACTCCAACCAGATTATATTGACGGATATACCAAGCCGACAAGCAGTCATCTGCGTTGTTGCACTCGCTTGAATTAGCCCTGCTAGTCCTGCGCTCGTGCGCCTTGCAGCTGACTACTTCTCGAGTAACTCTATCATCAACATAACCTGGTCGAAGTACTAGTACTCTGTCCAGTCCAAATTGTCGGACTGGCTAGACGATTGCTGACACGCAGAGGAAAAGCGTTCCCCGGTTTGCCGCATACATCGAGCAGTATTTCCACAACATCATCCTCAAAAATACCTTAGAATGCAAACCTTCAATCGGGTATGTTATAGGGTCGAACCATCTGTTGCATTAGCGAGTTGAATCCACCGCTGGAAAAAAGAGTCCGCACAGTCATAAAATAATAGCATTAAGAAAAGGAGGTGGAAATCATGTCACGAATAAAACTGAGTCATATTCTTAAAATTGCGTTTC
>JAZGGE010000162.1:0-4476 GCA_036480195.1 Methylococcales bacterium | reverse complement strand
GGATAATCCACAAAGACATTAAGCCTGCAAACATGATGTTGACTACGACCAATGTCATCAAATTAATGGATTTCGGGATTGCAAGAATTCTTGAAAAGGCGAGATTAACGCAAACGGGATACTTGATTGGCACATTAAAATATATGTCACCGGAACAAGTTCGCGGAATTGATGTGACTGCGCAAACTGATATTTACGCCTTGGGTGTCGTATTATATGAATTGATAACCCGTCGTGTTCCCTTTGAGTCCGATTCGGACTATGAATTAATCAAAGCAAAAGTTGAAGAAAAAACACCCCCACCCCGAACTTTTAATCCGAAAGTCCCTAAAGCGCTGGAATCGGTAATTCTAAAAGCGTTAGAGAAAGATCTCGGAAAACGTTACGGGAGTGCCAGAGAGTTCTCACAGGCATTGCAAAACGCCGCCCTGGAGCTACCAAGCCTGGATCTTCAAGGTGACGATGCCACTGTTGTAATACCCATGGTTGCCAACCAAGCAGCGAAAGTATCCGAGGCCAAGACAGTCGTTAGTCAGGATAACTCAATGACATCAATGTTTGGCGGCAATCCTCGACGAAATATAATTGCGTTATTAGTCTTTACCGCTCTAACGGGATTAGCATCAGCCGGCTATTTTCAATGGGATTCCTCGAATACCGGCGCTGAGATTGAAAACCGGGAAGAGCCAGGATCACAAGTATCAACGCATATGGATAAAGACACCAAAACTGAAGTAGACTCGCTGATTGATCCTCAAATCAACGAAAAATCATCACAAGCTCCTAAAAAACCAGCACTATCTAAGGTCAATACTTCTATCAGGAAAGCCCCCGCACCAAAATCTGAACCAAAAAGAACTTCGACGCTCAAAACCCATGCTGCTATTAAAACAAGCAAAACACCGAAACCGGTAATACCAGCAAAGCCAAAAACTCACTATGCACAACCAACACAACCCAAAAAAGCACCACAACCTGCCCCACCCAAAACCATCACACCATTGGAAGGGTGGGCAATTGAGAAATAATACTACACCTGAAATTTATAACTCGCGTTCCAAATCTTCATCTCTAATGAATACAACTAGCATCATACCAGTTTGGCCGATATTAACGACCAAACCCTCGCGAGTAATAATTAAGCTAGTAACAATTGGTTTATTGATCTTTCTGATTTCATGCAAATCAGTTAAACCACTCGTAATGAATCCGGGAGAGGGGTTTAAATCGATTTGGTGGGACATGAAAATGCAAACCCGGGAAGCGGGAGAGCAATTGCTGGCTACCCCTGACAAAGTCTGGAGAAGATTACGTTGTGATCAGCGAGATCTTCCTTATGTTCAAATCGAAGAGAATGAAGTAATTCCTGTCCGTATAAAGAGTGGAGATAAAATAAACCACCATATGGTCTACTCATTATGTCCTCCAGGGCCAACGGAAATCGTGCCCACTCATTTGATGCGTGAAATTTATTACAAAGGAAATATTATCTTCCAGGACGCCAATAAGAACTACGAGTTGCAACCGGGACGCTGGAGCGTCGATGCGTTTATCACTGTATCCGAAAAGGCTCAACCCGGTGTTTATTCGCTTAGGATTGAACTCGACACGGGTAAGGAAAAAATCACTCAGAACGCTAATTTTGTCGTAATCCACAGCACAGAGGAAAGTGATGCGATACAAGAGGAGGCGGGCCCAGAATGACGAACCCGTGAAAAAGCGGACTTTTCGATCATTTACGAAATTGCGGCGCGATATACCTTTCGCGTTCAAGAATACCCGTTTCGAGTGGGTAAATATTCGTGAAGAGCTAGGCGTAGAACCGCAGGAAGAGTCATCTCTTTCAAGGTTCTACAACGACGCGCTTCGCGAAAAGATGCATACTAAAAATGGGTGTTTTTGGGCGCGAGAGGTATATATGATTGAAATGGGTCAGTTACGCCGAGAGTAAGAGCTATACAAGTATATTTTATCCAACCACCCGATAACACGGCACATACTCCTTTATAGGCAACTTCATCCGTTTTTGCTTGATGAAAGAGGTCAATAGGTTTTCCAGCGATCTCATAATATCCTGCTCACCTTTAATTTCAAATGGCCCATGTTCTTCTATTGCACGAATCCCTTCGTCTTTAACATTTCCAGCAACAATTCCGGAAAATGCCCGCCGCAAGTTCGCGGCTAAACGGTAGGCAGGTTGATCGTGATGCAACTCTAAATTCGCCATATTTTCATGGGTAGGCTCAAAAGGAACCTGGAATATTTCTTCTATTTTTAACAACCAATTGAAGTAATACGCGTCGTGGCTAACTTCTCGAGAATGCCGGACAATTCCTATAGCTTCCTTAATTTTACGCGCCACTTGCATGGGATGACCGATGATAATTTTGTAGCGTTGCTGGGCTTCTTTTCCAAGACATTGTCCTATAAATTTATCTATTTCGTCAAAATACTCAGCACTTTGTTCAGGCCCGGTAAAAATAAGCGGGAAAGAAAGTTCGTTGTTTTCAGGGTGTAGTAAAATACCGAGAAGATAAAGGATTTCCTCCGCAGTACCCACACCACCTGGAAAGACAATAACAGCGTGTCCAACTCTTACGAATGCTTCGAGGCGTTTTTCTATATCAGGCATAATCACTAAGTCATTTACGATGGGATTAGGGGACTCAGCGGCAATGATTCCTGGCTCAGTAATTCCCAAATACCGACCATTTAAAATACGTTGTTTGGCATGGGCAATAGTCGCGCCTTTCATAGGTGCTTTCATCACGCCTGCACCACAGCCAGTACAGATATTCAAGCCTCGAAGCCCTAGCTCATACCCTACTTCTTTGGCATAATCGTACTCCATCCTGCCAATGGAATGCCCTCCCCAGCAAACGACGATATCGGGGATTCCGGTTGCTTTTAAAACGTCTGCGTTACGCAGAATACGGAAAACTGCATTGGTAATATCTGCGGATTGGACGAGATCGAATAACTGACGGTTAACAATTTCATTGCCGGTATAGACGATATCCCTGAGTACTGCAAATACGTGTTCATTTATCCCCAGTATAATTTCATCGTCAACAAAAGCAGACCCAGGCGCATTGGTTAACTCCAGTCGAATACCACCTTTCTGCTGTAAAATTCGTAGCCCGAAACTCTTGAACTGCTCCATAATCTCCCTGGAATCATCCACTGGACTTCCGCAATTCAACACCGCCAGGACGCAGCTTCGAAATTGTTGATATAGCCCGCCCTGAGTAGAGTCTAAAAGCCTCTCCATTTCAAATCGGGATAGAACTTCGAGACTTCCCGTCGGAGCGATTTCTGCGTCAACCGTA
This sequence comes from Methylococcales bacterium, assembly GCA_036480195.1. Lineage (GTDB taxonomy): Bacteria > Pseudomonadota > Gammaproteobacteria > Methylococcales > JAZGGE01 > JAZGGE01. Next base: position 1,147 of record JAZGGE010000162.1, on the reverse strand, counting down.
GCAACCGAATGAGCCATATCGCCCGATAAATGATCGAAAGCATCTTTATCCGAAAGTATTTCCCACTTTTTAGATTTCATAGTTTTTCATAATCTACCTTTCGTGTTCAAGAATGCCCTGGTAACAATCTACTGACTTTTTCTCTATTTATCAACGGAATAATGTACAGACCTTTGAATACCGGAAAATTGGTATATCGCTCTGGAAGACAGGCATTTGAAATATTCATGGTAATTTACTATCATGTGCTGTTTCCCAATTGCCGGTGTAGCTCAGTCGGTAGAGCAACTGATTCGTAATCAGTAGGTCAGCGGTTCAATTCCGCTCATCGGCTCCATGTATATCAATGAGATACAAATTATTTGTAGAAATAAAGGATGTATATTTTTTTTCGGGGTTCCTCTCAGGGTACCTTTACCTACTGATTGGCAACGGCGTGAAGGCATCATTCTCTTCAATTTCTTCCAGTCTTTGCCTCCCCTGAATGGCATTTTCCCTGTGCCTGAAAGCTAACGCCGCCAACACGCTAAAAAGCAATTTTGCACAACCAGTCTTTTGTCAATTACTATAACTAACGCACCATTTTCGACTAGTCCATTCTTTCTCCTGCTCCGTAAAAGCTTAAGCATTCCCGACTCACTTATTAATACACTGATTGTATTTTCTTCAATCAAGTCAGCTTTGCCACAAGGGAACAACCTCGCCGATTTTAGATGTACGTAAAACAAACCTAATCGTAAAAAACTTTACGTAATTTAACGTTATTTATCGGTCATATATTCACCTTATCCTCGGCCAGAACTCAGATTGTTCGATGGTAATCCAAGCATGCTCCTCCCCTGTGATTTGTTTCCAAAACTGTTCTACCAGACGCACTAGTAAAAGAAAAATCCACTAGATGAAACGATCTGCTGCACCAGCCAACACAGCGTATAGAATAAACAGATCGGAGAAGCAAAAAACAGATCACAGGGAGAGGCTTCCACTTCATCCATTTGATTCATCCGTATCAATGAACAGGGGAGAACATTTTATAAATAACCGCCCTTCCTGGCCTGTTTTCCTGTATTTTTATGGGTAGAAGTGCCGATGACCCCCTGACAACGAAAATCTACTGTAAGATTGTAAGATTATAGTATGATAAATA
>JAZGGE010000161.1:0-8715 GCA_036480195.1 Methylococcales bacterium | reverse complement strand
TGTGAAGGATAATCCTGATTTCTGCGTGATATACAGATGCTGGATAAGATCGCATAATACCCTCGCCTCCCCAGATAGCCAACGAATTCAATACACTTTTGGTCGAACGCGGCAGTTCGTGTGTATTACCGAAAATAGCTGCTCTACTATTGGGGTTTTTGCCAGAAATATCAGTTTGACCCTGCATGTAGAAAAAGCCTTTCACCTTTCCTACAGAAATTGCAGGATAAAAATCAGGCAGAGTCCTTGCGGAAACAGGCCCATCACGCAATTTCCATTTACTATGGAATGAGACTTCATTCGATCAACGAAGATCAGGCAATTAGGGTTAATTCTACAATGAGGTTGGGAAGAAAAGAACCTTTGAATCAGGACTCGAATCAAACCGCTGTTTCGGTAGATCGAAAATGTGACTTTATGTCCAAAAGAATCGATAAACATCGTAAAATCAATCAAATGCTAACGCTAAGGAGACCAGTCTGAACCAAAAGCCAACACCGCAGGTGATTTTAAATTGAGATCAAAAACAGAAGGGCCTCATCCGTATTCTATTTCTGATAGACTTGAAGGATCAGATACTATACCTTTCGCGTTTGAGAATACTACGATTGTTTTGGGTGGTTAGCATTCGTCCGGCCACATTCTGATTATTGACTGAAAGAAAGTGAAGTGTCACAACGACACCGAAATAATTTTACCCTGTTTTTTTTCGCAGGATTATTTCGGACTGGTTGGCAAATTTGGGCTAAGCATCTAACAAAAAGTCACCCCGTTGATGCTGCCACATGGTGTAATACTTACCGTGTTGTTTAAGGAGTTCCCGGTGTGTTCCCTGTTCTATTATCTGCCCTTTATCCAATACAATAATGCGATCCATCCTTAAAATCGTAGATAGGCGGTGGGCAATGATTATTGCGGTTTTTTCTCGAATTAAGGCAAAAATAGCGCCCTGAATCTGTTGTTCAGTTAGTGAGTCGAGTGCACTGGTCGCTTCATCCAGAACGACAATAGGCGCTTGTTCCAGAAAAGCCCTGGCGATGGCAATGCGTTGTTTTTCGCCACCGGAAAGTTTAACGCCACGTTCACCCACCTGCGTTGCAAACTGTTGCGGCAAGGCATTAATAAATTCCAGGCTACGAGATTTCTCAGCAATCTCTAGCAATTGTCTCTCGGAAACATCCTTATTCAGCACAATATTTTCCCTGACCGAACGATGAAATAATTCCGGTTGCTGCGGTACTAGGGAAATTTGCCGCCGCAAAGAAGCCAGGATAAAATCTTTCCCGTCGACGCCGTCAAATAATATTCTGCCTTGTTGCGGCTCAACAAAGCGAAATAATAATTTGGTCAGTGAGGTTTTTCCGGAACCGGATTGTCCTACCAGAGCAACTTTTTCCCCAGGGGCAATCGTTAGTGAAAAATTCTCAAACAACGGATTAGTTGAATTGTAGGAAAAAAAGAGGTTCTCAAATTCTATTTTGCCTTGCTTAATCTTATGGTTTTCGGCCTGTGTCGCATCGACTTCCAAATCGGTCTGCCGAAAGACTTCCGCCATCTCGGAAGCATCCGCTATGGCAGTAAAAAAATTACGGAAATTTCGCCCGAATTCCCATAAGCGTTGAATTAACATTAATAAAATGGATTGAAACAGGACAAACTCACCCACTTGAAAATTCCCATTTTTCCATTCTTCGATCATCAAATAGACCAGCAACAACTCAATGCCAAAAACCATTAAACCTTGAACGGCAAATGAGACAAACATCAGAATCCAGGCCAGCCTTTTTTTGCGGTAGACCGTGTTCGATGCTTCGTTGATATGTTGTTGTTCACTGGCTTCCAGCGCAAAACTCTTAACTATAAAAATATTACTGATCGCATCTGAATATGCCCCGCCAACTATAGAATCGGCTTCAGCTACGGCTTTGTCAAAGCGCAGTTTCCAAATGGAATAACTGACGTTCCAGAAAATAAACAACCCGACCCAAGCGAGAAAATAGAGAGCAAACTGGGGTTGTTGCAGGTAAAAAAGGACAAAGGAAATCGAAATCGCTAGAATATTCATGACCAATTGGAATAGAAACCAGTCCATGATGATTTCAAAGGAACGCGAGAAACGGTTCGCTTGCTTGATCAGACTTCCGGAAAAACTGTTTTCGAAAAAGTCATATTTTTGCTTTTTCAAGACATCAAAGCAGCGTTTTTCCAGCAGATTGATTCCGCCGCCCTCTAGTGGAATAATGCCAATTTCCAATAATCGCCACGACAGCCAGATGCAGCCATAACAAATGGCAATGTATGACAGATTTTTCAGCAGAATTTGATGGACAGACTCCGAATAGACTTCCGCCAGTCCATTAGCAATATTCTTGAAAAAAACCGGAACATAAAAATCTAACAGGGTGGCGCTGGTCAACCCCAGAAAAACTAGGGCAAAAGCACCCTTTTTCTGCCAGACTACCCGGCTGTACTCTTTGAATATGATGTCCATTTAATTCCCGCTATGTTGAATTTCATATTATCATTCATTGTTCCTTTTCGTTCACTTCGCAATTAAGAGGATTGTATGCAATACCGAAAATTAGGCCACTCAAGTCTGAATGTGAGCGAAATCTGCCTGGGTACGATGACCTTTGGCCAACAAAATACCGAAAAGGAGGGGCATGCCCAGATTGACATGGCGCTTGACTATGGCGTTAATTTTCTTGATACGGCAGAAATGTATTCCATCCCCGCACGCAAGGAAACCTATGGTCGCACCGAAGAGATTATCGGCAACTGGATACAAAAAACCGGTCGACGGGATCAAGTTATACTGGCGTCGAAAGTCATTGGCCAGGCAGACTGGATGTCGCACGTGAGGAACGGCAACGCCTGCCTTGATAGAATTAATATCGAACAAGCCATTGAAGACAGTCTGCACCGCCTGAAAACGGATTATCTCGATTTGTACCAAATACACTGGCCGGATAGAAAAACCAATTTTTTTGGAAAGCTGGATTATAAACACCCAGAGCAAGACGCGCCAACAACAATTGCCGAAACATTAACCGTTTTGAACGACCTGGTACAATCCGGCAAAGTTCGCTGTATTGGTATTTCTAATGAAACGTCGTGGGGCGTAATGGAGTATCTACGTCTTAGCGATAACTTGAATTTGCCACGAATTGTTTCTATTCAAAACCCCTATAATCTGCTTAACCGCAGTTTTGAGATCGGCTTGGCTGAAATGAGCCATCGAGAACAAATCGGTTTATTAGCGTATTCACCATTGGGGTTCGGTGTATTAAGCGGTAAGTATCTTGATCATCAACCGGAGCAGTCGCGATTGACGTTGTTTTCCGGCTACCAACGTTATTCGAATGAAAACGGCATTGCCGCCACTCGAGCCTATGTTAATTTAGCTTATCAATATCAATTAAAACCGGCGCAAATGGCATTGGCTTTTGTTAGCCGACGACCATTTATGGGTTCCAATATTATTGGTGCAACTGATCTGGAACAATTAAAGGAAAACCTTGAAAGCGTCGAAATTGAATTTCCGGAAACACTCTTACAGGATATTGATGCGATTCACCACCGGTTTTCTAATCCATGTCCCTAGGAGTTTTGTTCGTTGATTGCCTAGGAGCCTGTCCGAGAATAGAAACCGTAGCGAGGGAAACCGATTTTGAGTCAGATTTTTCGATCATTTGAGGCGAATAGTGGGCTATTTAACGAAAATGAACGGAAAATCTGGCCAAAATGGGCTTTTCCGCAGTAGGTTCTCTATTCTCGGACAGGCTCCTAGAGACAGGGTGTAGGTGAGTGGAGAAAACCCTGGAGGGGGGTCTTAAATAATGGAGAGAAAGTTGGAAAAATTATCGCGTGCCGAATACGACTATCGTTTTTCCTTTGGCTGTAATTAGGCCATCGTTTTCCAGGTTTTTAATTACACGTCCGGCCATTTCTCTAGAACAGCCCACAATCCGGCCGATTTCCTGGCGCGTGATGCGGATTTGCATTCCGTCGGGATGACTCATGGCGTCAGGTTCTTCGCATAAATCGATTAGCGTACGGGCAATCCGACCCGTGACATCCAGGAAAGCCAAGCGTCCAACTTTCCGACTGGTGTGGAGAAGCCGATTAGATAATTGTTGGCCCAGTGTGAAATAAATATCACTGGAGTACTGAGCCAATTCTCCTTCGATTAGCTGTTGGAACCGGTCATAGGTGATTTCTGCCAGTTGGCATTCGGCTTTTGTTTTAACCGTGACCTGCCGAGCTTCGGACTCTTTAAAAATTCCAATTTCACCAATGAAGTCGCCTTTGTTCAGATAGGTTAGAATAATCTCCTGGCCATCGGGGTCGCGCATACTAATGGTAACGGAACCTTCTACGATGAAATAGAGTGTGTCGCTAGCATCGCCAGGCTGAATTATTTCGCATTTAGTCGGGTATCGTCTTCGATGGCAATAATGTAAAAGGGCTTCAAGCCCGGGGTTTTGTTCGATTTTTGATTTAGCTAACAACATGAGGCAGCGGATTCCGAGTGACTGTTTATTATTTAAGTCTAGCAGTTCCGCAGGAAAGTCAAGTGCGTTGTTCGGTCAGTTCGGAGTGGGAACCAAATAATAGTGGAAACGGACAAAGAATCTTCGTGGACTACTGCTATACCTTCCACGATCAAGAATACGCATTTTCAGTGCGCATCTTTTCGTGAAGGGTGTCGTTGTAGAAGCTTGAAAGAGATGACTCTTCCCGCACTTCTACGCCTAGCCCTCTACAAAAATCTACCCGCTCAAAACGAGCATTCTTAAACGCGAAAGGTATAAATAGAGGAGCGAAAAGGTGAAAGCACGAATCAAATGGGTAGATGGGGCTATGTTTGTGGGTGAATCTGGAAGCGGACACAGTGTCGTTATGGATGGTCCACCCGAAAGTGGCGGTAGGAACCTTGGAATTCGGCCAATGGAAATGCTGTTGCTAGGTACAGGCGGTTGTTCCGCATTTGATGTTATTCATATATTGAAGAAAGGGCGTCATAATGTGAGTGATTGTGTGGTAGAGATCGATGCGGAACGCGTGGAAACAGTGCCAAAAGTGTTTAGTAAGATCCATCTACACTACATCGTGTCGGGAGAAGATTTGAAAGATGCGGTTGTTATGCGCGCAGTGGATTTATCAGCTGAAAAGTATTGTTCTGCTTCTATTATGCTTGGAAAGGCGGTCGATATTACTCATGATTATGAGATTCTTACCAATAGGCCAGATAAAGAAACCGCCTAAAATAAGATTGGATAGGGTGCCGCATTTGGACGGACTCAAATGCCTTAGTCAAGCAAGGCGTATTTATTTCATAGATTAGTGGTGTTTAAGGTGTATGAGTTAAGTTCAAACGTTTGAATGCTTGTTTTCCGACATGGAGATAGTAAAAAAAATGGATTTTAAATATGATCTTGGAGATTTTATAATAGACATGGAATCTTTTCATGAGAACTACTGGTTTGCTGTTTATTAGTTAATGAGTTTATAGATAACAAGCATTATTTGGGCCAAATATTTTTCAATTCCGGTTATCAATAAACTAGCGGGAAATTGAGTAGGCTATTTCGTGGGATGTGTAAAAAAGTGACACATTTGGGTCAAAAGTGTTGGATTTTGGAATAGAATTCGGACAAAGGGGATAGGATGCAACAGATTGTTGTTTTTACAGATCTGGATGGAACACTATTGGATCATTTTAGTTACAGCTATGCCCCTGCACAGCCTATGTTGGAACGACTTCAGGCATTGGGTGTTCCCGTAATTTTTAATTCCAGCAAAACGCTCGGAGAGATCTCACTTTTGTGCCGTGAGTTGAATAACAAGCACCCTTTCGTAGGGGAGAATGGAGCGGTAGTAGGCGTCCCTTCGGGCTATTTCCCAAATACTCTGAGTGATGGAACGTTAAATGTTCGACAGTTGGGGGTAAGCCATGATCAACTTTTGTCATTCCTTTCCCGGATAAGGGATGAAAAAGGATATAATTTCAAGGGTTTTTCGGATTATTCTGCGGAGGAACTTGCGGATTTTACAGGGCTTAGTGTAAAAAAAGCTGACTTAGCGAAACAACGATCCGGTTCGGAACCCATCCAGTGGTTGGATACAGAAGAAGCATTGACCACATTCAACGGTTTGGTGGAGCAAGCCGGATTAAAATTGGTGAAAGGCGGTCGATTTATCCACCTGTCAGGTGAAAATGACAAGGTGTTGGGTGTCCGTTGGTTGACCGAGCAGTATAAAACATCAAAACCTGACCGGGAGTTCGTGACTGTTGCTCTGGGAGATAGTCCAAACGACAGGGGAATGTTGGAAGAAGTGGATTTTGCTGTAGTGATAGATCCGGCTCAGGGTGATCCGTTAACGCTTTCATCGAAAGGAAAAGTGATTTACCCGCATCGCGAAGGGCCAGAGGGTTGGAACATGGGAATGAAAGAAGTACTTCACTCATTGGGACATAGCTAAGGAGGCAGATACTATGGGCGATTTTTATCAACACAAAATAACAACACTTCACAAACTGGTCGATCGTCCAATAGAAGAAATTGAAGCCGAATTGACTCGGTTTTCTAAAACTCGGCCCATGTCTCTGGTGTTGCCATCGTTATATTCAGAATTGAGTGGCCCTGCGCTATCGGGCATATTGGATGAACTAACGCAGGTTCCGTATCTGGAAGAAATCGTGATTGGGCTGGATCGTGCTGATCAGGCAGAGTTTGGCCATGCACAGGAGTATTTTGGCCGATTGTCTCAACGACACAGAATATTATGGAATGATGGCCCTCGTTTGAGGGCGTTGGATGATGAGCTTATCGAAAAGGGGCTTTCACCCAAAGAAAGCGGGAAGGGCCGAAACGTTTGGTTTTGCTATGGCTATGTATTGGCTTCCGCCCGATCTGATGCAATCGCGCTGCACGACTGCGATATTGTAACCTACAAAAAAGAATTACTGGCGCGGTTGTTCTACCCCATAGCCAATCCTTCATTTAGTTATGAGTTTTGTAAAGGTTTTTATTTCAGGGCTGCCGAAGGTCGGCTTAACGGTAGAGTTAGCCGTTTGTTGGTAACACCGCTAATCAGGGCGTTAAAGCAAATTTTGGGTAATCTCGATTACCTCGATTACCTCGATAGTTTTAGATATCCTCTGGCAGGGGAATTTGCCATGCGGGTGGATGTCGTAAAAGAATTGAGAATTCCCAGCGATTGGGGTTTGGAAATTGGATTGTTGTCAGAAGTGTATCGCAATCTTTCCTCGAAAGCGCTATGTCAGGTGGAGATAGCCGATGCTTATGACCACAAACACCAATCACTATCAGTCGAAGATCCGCAAACAGGCCTTTCAAAAATGAGTGTCGATATTGCCAAGGCCATATATCGCAAACTGGCAATACAAGGCGTTGTATTAACCAAGGAAACATTTCGCACAATAAAAGCAGTTTACTATCGGAACGCCCTGGATTTTGTAGATATGTATTATGCCGACGGGTTGATTAACGGAATTCATCTGGATCGCCATGAAGAGGAGCAGGCGGTAGAGCTGTTCGCGAAGAACATTATATTGGCGGGAGATGTCTATCTTGACAATCCCCAGGAGACTCCTTTCATTCCTTGCTGGAATCGAGTGACCGCAGCCATTCCGGACTTTTTAGATAGGTTGTACGAAGCGGTAGAGTTGGATAACGGATAAGATTGGAAGGACGGGTTGTAAGAAGACTGTATTAGATATACCTTTCGCAAGCTATTTAATTCAGGCTCCTAAGCATAATGGAGCCGCGTGTTCACTGTAGGGAAATGTATAAACGATAAAAAATGAGGTAACTTAATGAGTTTTGAAGAAAAATATACCGAAGAAGAACAGTTTTTGTTAACAAGTACTCCTTCATTGATCGGTTCGGCTATGGCTTTTGCAGAAGGCAGTGGTCTGGGCACTATCAAGGAAATGATAGCAAACGCCAAAACTATGATGGGTGGCGTTAAGAGCTATCCTGACAATGATATTATCAAGGGTGTTTTACCGAATCTGGAAGATCGTAAAGAAGCCATGGCAAAGGCAAAGGAATTCAGAGCAAAGACCATGGCCCGGTTGGAAGAGAAAGGAATCAAATCCCATGAAATGATGCGTGATCAACTAATCGAGGATTGTCAGGCGGTATCAGAACTTTTAAAAAATAAAGCGTCGCCACAAGAGGCTTCTGAATATAAAAATTGGGCGATGTCTGTGGCTCAAAACGTGGCCATGGCTGCGAAAGAAGGTGGTTTCCTTGGAATTGGCGGGGAAAGAATCAGTGAGGGTGAAAAGGTGATGTTCGATCAAGTTGCTCAGGCGTTGGGGGTTGATTCGCAACTTGTTTAGGAGCCGCAATTAAATAACTTCAGAATCCCTGATCTTACGGAATTTGTATTGATACCTTCGTAGGAGCGGCTTTAGCCGCGATCTCGCCCGTGATCGCGGCTAAAGCCGTTCCTACGAAGAGAAGTCGTTATTCTAAGCTCAGAACAAAATCCCATGAATGTCTATAACCTTTTGATTCACCGTGATGAGGTCAGGTAGTCTGACCTTCCACGTTTAAAAATAGGTATTCTTGAGCGCGGAAGGTATATCTATAGTGGAAGGTCAGAAGTTCCCATCAAGAACTTATCCACAGCATGCGCAGCCTGCCGACCTTCGCGTATTGCCCATACAACCAACGATTG
>JAZGGE010000160.1:0-4038 GCA_036480195.1 Methylococcales bacterium | reverse complement strand
ATATGGAAAATATCCGAGCAATAACCACGAACTCAAAATCGATCCACCAAATAGCTTTGCCACCGATCAAATTCTCGATTTGACCGTAACCTCGTCGGGCGAAATCATTGTTCGTTTCAATCATATCGTCAAACAAAATGAAAAGGTCGTTCCAACGTTACGCTTAACTGCTGACAATGCACTTGCTGCAAATAGTGGGATTATTCGTTGGAATTGTAGCGCTGAACATATTTATGACCAGGTTCTTAAAATATTGCCTGCTTGCGTCCAATATATCCCTGTTCATTTTCAAGACCTTAACTCTCATGATCAACAACAACTGGTAGAATCAGATGCAAGTTCAGCTTCTGAAAATATCTCAACTGAGATTACAAAGACAGAAGAGCCGCAAAAAGGTTATCTTGCCTGGGACCTGGCCGGTCATATTAAAAATGGCAACAATGACTTGATCGAAAAAATGCTTGCCGATGGCGTGCATTTTGATGGTGAACCACTATTAGCAGCTGTCGAAGCCAACCGCTTCGATCTTGTTCATCGATTCCTGAGTAAAGGAGCCGATGCAAACAGTGTTGATCTTGATGGCTATTCTCTACTGCAAAGTGCGATATTTAACTCAGAGTCTTATCAGAGTAAAGATCTGGATATTATCCGGCTGTTGTTAAATTCTGGGGCAAGTACCGCTTATGTCTCTCCATCTAACCAAACGGCTCTCTTGTCTCTGCATATTCCCTATAATCTGAAATACAGAAAAACGAGAGGCAAAGTTACAGACGAAGAGAAGAAAAACAATAAAACCGATCTGCAACTGTCATATGCGATCGCAAAATTATTACTCAGTCATGATGCAAAAGTGAACGTTATAGATGCGACTGGGCAATCACCACTGGCTCGGGCTGTCTGGGCAGGTGCAGACAATCTTGTTGAGCTATACCTTCAACACGGAGCTAATGCTGACAGTTGGGACGGAAAACAAAGATATCTATTAGACATTGCTTTGAGATATGACTACACAAAAACTGCAGTTCTTTTATTTAATCATGGCGCACAAGTAGATCGATTATCGGCGAAAAATAAAAAAGAACGATTATTGATACTGGCTTTACGAGAAAATGCTGAAGCAGTTGTCCACAAAATGATCATCGCAGGTGTCGATCCAGAAAAAAGAATCCGATTCAAGACTTTAGGCGTTACTAGCGTCATTGAAAATGTGTTGATCAAACAGGATTGGAAGGCGGTGTTACGTTTTGTAAAACAGGGGGCAAAATTACCTCACCAACTTACGTTGAAAGATCCGGGTTCTGCAAAAAATTGGCCTGATCATACAAATGGAAAGAATACGGTTTTATCAAGTATAAAATACATTATTGATACCGGAGGAAGTCGGCAGTTACAGAAACTTATCCCCCATCTTGACCAGCTAAATACCTACAGCGTGCAAAGAGAAACCTTGCTGCAGTATGCCTTAAACAACAATCACACAGAACTCGTTTCGCCGCTGATTCAGGCTGGAGCAAATACTGATGTAGTTGATCAAAACAATCGTAGCTTACTTGAGATCAGCATTGCCAATGATGATGAAACGTCCGCAATGATATTTATAAAACATCAAACGCTGCCAAAAAACGCTGATCACTTACGCACAATTTGGCAACTGGCATACGATCACGATATGAAGAAGATCAGCGATGAGATTGGTAAAAAATTACAAACATATGATCCACCAGAAATTCCAAAAACAATACCTAAACCAGATCAGAAAAACATTACTCTCTGGCGAATATCCTGTGAGTCAACATCAAAAGGCTGGTTTGGGTTAGTCGCTGAAGGTGATAAAGAACAACTTATTATTGGCACTTATTCGAAAACAATTCTCTACCCTGGTTTCTGGAAACCAGTCGATGTTTATAATGATATTCGCTTTAAGTGGATCAGCGCGCATGAATTACAACTAAAGAATTTCGATAAAGATGCTGGATGGAAAGGTTTTAAAACTTTCTACAATTGTAATAATAATGAATCCGGTCTGGATCTGACTGGCAGTTGGAAAAATTCCGAACTTAAAAAAGAAAACACTATTATCACACTCAATAAAAATGGTTATGGACAGATCATGACCGACGAAAAAGTTGTCGCCGTTATAAATTCGGTAGAACCTGCATATCGTGGAGTAAAAGTAACGTTCAACATGTGTGAGCTTGAAAGAGATATCGTTATTTACATAAAGTCGGACCAATCAACTGGTAGCACTCACATGTACAGAGAAAAAGAAGTTCGTGAAAAGGTAGAACTTCAGCGAGTTGAAACTGATAATTCTACAGAGCAAAGCACACATCAACAGGCTAGCTGCCCGTAAAACTATTTCCACAGAGCCGCATTTCTGGACGTCTTTAACAGGAATCGATATCTTCAATACTGGATTCCCGCCAGAAGCTTGCGGGGATAGCTTATACTACAAGGCATGATCAACTACGACATGCCGCTCTATCGACCACCATCAGAAGGTCCAAACCTGATCATTCAGGCGACACTGGGCTGTAGCTATAATCGCTGTACTTTTTGCAGTATGTACCGAAGCAAAACATTTCTGGTTCGTCCAATGGATCAGATACTTGCTGAAATAGAACGGGCGGCAAAACTTCAGCCAGATGTGCGACGAGTATTTCTGGCCGATGGTGATGCGCTGGTGTTACCCAACGATCATCTGATCGCCATCCTGGATCATCTTAAAAAACATCTGTCACGATTGACCAGAGTTTCCAGCTATGCCCTACCGAATAACCTGAAAAAGAAAACCGTCGAAGAACTCACTGAACTAAAAGAGCATGGCTTAACTCTGATCTACTATGGCCTCGAATCCGGAAGTAAAATCATCCTGAAAAAGATTCGCAAAGGTGCAACACCCGATGCCATCGTCGAAGGACTCAAAAAAGCTCACGCCGCAGGAATTAAAGTATCAGCTACTGTGATCCTCGGATTGGGTGGAAAAAACTACTGGCGGGAACATATTGATGAAACAGCAAAGCTGATTAATCGACTGGAACTGGATTATTTATCGACGCTACAACTTGGCCTGGAACCTGTTGTTGAAAAAGAATTTCATGATGCCTTTGGGGGCGACTTTGAATGGCAGAATGATCAGGGGATGTTGCATGAACAAGCGCGACTGATCGCACTAATCAATCCAAAGCGCCCGGTTATTTTTCGATCTAACCATGCCTCGAATTCCTTACCACTTAAAGGAAACTTACCGAATGATCGTGATTATTTACTAGAAAAGCTTCAACTGGCTGAGAATGGTGAGATTTTGTTAGTGCCGGAAATTTTGCGGGGTTATTGATCCAATACTTTGATCATGAGCGTATTGGAAGTATAAAGCAGGGGGACGGAGTGTTCAGATTCTTGCTAATTAATTCAGGATCACTCTGGAATTAGTCCTGCGGATATAGAGTATCTTGCTGTTAAGCATTGGTTCGCAGCGCTATAATCACCGCCTGATTTAACACTGGAATCTTTGGAGTAGAGCGTACGTCATGTTTGAACGATTAAAGGAAGATATTGATTGCGTGTTCGATCGTGATCCCGCCGCCCGTAACTGGATGGAAGTCGTCACGGCTTATCCGGGGTTTCATGCAATCCGTATGCATCGGCTATCCCACCTGCTCTGGCAGAAGGGTTGGCGATGGCTGGCTAGGTTCCTGTCTCATATATCACGCTGGTTAACCGGTATTGAAGTGCATCCGGGTGCGCGGATTGGCCGGCGATTTTTTATCGACCACGGTATGGGTGTTGTGATCGGTGAAACTGCCGAGATTGGTGATGACTGTACGCTGTATCACGGCGTCACATTGGGTGGTACCAGTTGGGAAAAGGGCAAGCGTCACCCCACACTGGGCTGTGATGTGGTTATTGGTGCAGGTGCCAAAGTATTAGGGCCAATCACCATCGGCGATGACGTGCGCATTGGGTCAAATTCCGTGGTTCTGAAAGATGTACCTGCCGGTGCAACCGTTGTGGGTATTCCTGGCCGGGTGGTTTCCG
>JAZGGE010000159.1:0-3317 GCA_036480195.1 Methylococcales bacterium | reverse complement strand
TCGAGTCTCTCCAAGGTAAAATCAGCAAGTATGGGAACCGTATTGATAGGTTCCTTCAAGTCAAGTACAAAAGTATCTGTATTCAATCGAGCCAATAGACTCCCCATATCGGTATTTTCAACAATTTGGCCGTGGTTAATAATTGCAATGTTTCGACACAAAGATTCGGCTTCTTCGAGATAATGAGTTGTCAATATGATAGTTGTTCCATTCTCATTGATATTATTCATAAAATCCCACATCGACCGGCGGATTTCGATATCCACTCCAGCTGTTGGTTCATCCAGGATTAAAAGCCTTGGTGAATGAACCAGCGCACGGGCAATCATTAATCGGCGTTTCATACCACCGGATAGCTGCCTTGATACCGTATCTCGTCTATCCCATAGCTCTAATTGCCGCAATACCGTTTCTGAACGTCCCAATGCTTCCCGCCGCCGAATCCCATAGTATCCGGCTTGATTGATCACAATTTCCCGAACCTTCTCAAACTGATTGAAATTGATTTCCTGAGAAACAAGCCCTATGCAACGCTTTGCTTGTACTTTTTCCCTGTTAATGTCATGGCCAAAGACAAAAACATGACCACTCGTCTTAGTCACCAGCGAACTGATAATTCCAATCGCAGTGGATTTACCTGCGCCATTGGGGCCGAGCAACGCGAAAAAATCACCCTCTTCCACATCGAGATCTATGCCCTTCAGGGCTTCAGGGCCATTCTTATAGACCTTTTTTAATTGTCGCAGGGAAAGTGCCTTCATCGGCTGGAGATAACTAAATCTATAATGGTGACTAAAAATGTTCTGTTAGCTGCTAGCGTTTTACTAATGCTATATGTATCATTCTAGCAAAATTGCCGACTCAACGAATCAGGAACAGGATGGATAGCCTCGTGAAGAAAAATAATCCACCGGACACTCTCGCAGCTATTGATCTGGGATCTAATAGCTTCCATATGATAGTCGCTAATCTGCGCGATGGTGAATTACATGTTATTGACCGATTAAAGGATATGGTACGCCTCGCATCAGGGCTTGATTCCAAAAACAACCTGACCGAAGATGCACAACAACGGGCTATCGCCTCTCTGGAAAAATTTGGACAACGACTGCGTGATTTACCCCCCGGAAGTGTCCGTGCTGTCGGAACAAATACCTTACGTTGCGCAAAGAATTCCTGGCAGTTTTTAATAGAGGCGGAACGGGTTTTGGGGCATCCCGTCGACATTATTTCAGGGATTGAAGAAGCACGGCTGATCTATCTGGGTGTTGCCCGAAGTTTGGCATCCGATGGTCAACACAGATTGGTCATGGACATCGGTGGTGGCAGTACCGAGTTTATAATAGGCACCGATACCAGCCCACACCGTAAAGAGAGCTTGCATATGGGCTGCGTATCCATGAGCCAAAAATATTTTCCGGGCGGTAAAATCAGTGAGAAACGCTTCAATAAGGCGGTACTCGCCGCTGAACAGGAATTAGGACCGATTAAACGTGCATTTCTAAGCGATGGTTGGGAACAAGCTGTCGGAGCCTCTGGTACTTTGCGCGCAGTCCGTAAAGTGCTCCTGGCAGCTGGTTGGAGCCGGGGGGGAATAACCCGTGATGGCCTGGAAAAGCTGAAATCCGCTTTGCTGGAATATAATCATACCGATCAGTTGGAGTTGCCGGAACTAAGCCCCGAACGGGCGCCAGTATTTCCAGGCGGTGTTGCTATTATCTATGCCACATTCAAAGCTCTGGATATTGAGAAGATGGCAATTTCCGATGGCGCTTTACGGGAAGGATTATTAACCGATCTGATCGGTAGAGTACTTCACAGTGATTCCCGTAGTAACAGTGTAAACCAACTCGCCAAGCGTTATCACGTTGATGAAACCCACAGCCAACGGATTATTACCACTTTGAATAGCTGGGCTGAGGAACTGAACTTTAAAACCGAAACAGCGATGCAATGGCTGGAATGGGCAACCAAACTACACGAAATAGGAGTCGCTATTTCTCATAACCAATATCATAAACACAGCGCATATATCATTGAAAGTACTGATATAGCTGGTTTTTCTCAGCAGGAACAAAGACTTCTGGCGACTCTGGTGCGTGCTCATCGACGTAAATTCCCTATTGCCCTATTCAGTGAATTACCAAAACCCTGGAATAAATCAGCCATTCCCCTGGCCGTAATGCTTCGTCTCGCTACGCTACTTCATCGCAGCCGCCACTCGAACCCTCTCCCCATCATCAAACCCGAAGTATCAAAAAATACTCTTAGAATTTCCTTTCCTTCAAATTGGCTCCAGGACAATCGGCTTACCCAGGCAGACCTGAAGCAGGAAGCGGCATATATGGAAGCGGCAGAAATTCAACTGATTGTAGCTGAATATAGCTAGTACTCTGTCAACATTGTATTGACGGGTATAATAAGCCAATAATCGGCCATCTGCGTTGTTGCACTCGCTGAAGTAGCAAGCTAGGAGACTGTCCGAGAATAGAGAACCTACTGTGGGAAAGCCCATTTTGGCCAGATTTTCCGATCATTTTCGTGAAATAGTCCACTATTCGCCTCAAATGATCGAAAAATCTGACTCAAAATGAGTTTCCCTTGCTACGGTTTCTATTCTCGGACAGTCTCCTAGCCGTTTCCAACTCCCTAACCGCAGCCTATTTTAATCGTTATAAAACTGGTGTAGCTAACTCATATAAATTCGTACACCGTGGCCCTTGCTGGTGAAAGGATACTTGCCAACTGCTAGCATTTGGTTCCCTGCACGTCTGTAATCCCTCCTGAAGAATTTTCTCCAAACTAACACCCTTTCAGGCAAAACTGTGAATTTGGTCTATTGTTTTCTATAGAACCAATCACCTTTCGACACTACTATGTCAATGGAACAATAAGGGATTAATCAGTGACTGCTACAAAGAATACCGGGAAACCAGCATTAAGATGGGCTAGGTATAGAAACCAAACCTGTCTATTTGCCTGCCTATGGCTTTGGACAAGTGTGGTATTTTCCAATCAATCGCCGCCAAGATCCCCCTCGGAGAATGAAATCGTAGAACTGAGTCTGGAAGATTTGGTCAATGTCGAAATCACATCCGTTTCCCGAAAGGCACAATTGCAATCTGATGCGGCTGCTGCGATTTTCGTAATATCCAATGATGATATTAAACGTTCCGGAGTCACCAATATTCCGGATGCGTTACGTATGGTTCCCGGTTTAAATGTTGCTCGGCTTGAATCAAATAAATGGGCTATTTCGTCCCGAGGCTTTAACGACCGCTTCTCCAATAAGCTTCTCGTACTCATTGATGGGCGTA
>JAZGGE010000158.1:0-16761 GCA_036480195.1 Methylococcales bacterium | reverse complement strand
TAGCGATTTTTGATTGAATGATGTGGTACCCCTTACCTAAGGGGTCTGTTTCCGGGTTAAAAAAGGTTAATATTCGATCGCGTTGATAATCATGCATGAGGGTGTACCAAAGCAAAGGTAGAAATGCTCCGATGGCTGCCATAATACCGATAATTATTTTCCAGGATATCCCTGAGATAAATAGTACTGCGGCACCGGAACTGGCGATCAGGATGGCGGTCCCCAGGTCAGGTTGTTTTGCGATAAGAAGCGCCGGTATCAATATCAGAAGGGTAGAAATAGAAACTGCTAATAACCTCGGAGGTAGCGGTTTTTCTGACAAATACCATGCAATCATCATAGGGGTGGTGATTTTCAACATTTCTGAAGGTTGAAATCGGAAAAATCCCAGGTTAAGCCAGCGTTGTGCACCTTTGCCGATGTCACCGGCAATTAAGACCACTATCAGCAAAATAATGCCAATCAGAAAGAGTAGTGGGGTTTGCCGTTGCAGTGCTTTGGGGTGGATTTGTCCGAGTAAAAACATCACGCCAAAGGCTATGGCGATTCGGATCGCCTGCCTGATTACGATATCGATGTTTTGATCTCCAGCACTATAAAGAATTATAAATCCGCTGCCTGCGAGTAGCAGTAAGCTGAACATCAAAGGATAGTCTAGCAGGCGTCTCCTGTTGATGCCGCTCTGCTGAGAGTTTGGAAAATAGTTGTGATCGATCGGAGTAAACTTCATCAGTGTTGGTCTGATTGTAGGTAGGCAGCGACAATCGATTTAGCTATGGGCGCAGCGATGGAACCCCCATGGCCACCATTTTCCACGACTATAGCTACGGCAATACGGGGTTTGGATGCAGGCGCGAATGCAATAAAGAGAGCATGATCCCGTAGTTTTTGGGTTACTTTGTTTTCATCGTATTTTTCTTCCTGTTTGATGGTAAAAACCTGGGCTGTACCGGTTTTTCCAGCAATCTTATAGGGGGTGTCTTTGCCAATATCTCGCGCTGTTCCGTGTTCCCCATGTACAACGTTGATCATCGCGTCAATTACTGTGTCAAGGTGGATAGGGTTTAAAGGTAAAACCAATGGCTTAGGACGTATTGCATTTGTATTTTGACCGGGGTGATCCTCATAATTTAATACGTGGGGACGGACTATTTCCCCCCTACCAGCCAATGTCGCGGTTGTCCAAGCAAGCTGAAGCGGTGTTGTTTGAACAAATCCCTGGCCGATACCGGAAATCAGGGTTTCACCCGGGAACCAGACTTGGTCAAAATGGTCTCGTTTCCACTTCCTTGAGGGAAATAACCCCGATTTTTCACCAATGATATCTATCCCGGTCAATTCACCAAATCCAAACTGATGCATAAAGGTATACATTTTATCGATTCCCAATGTGTTTGCCAGTGTGTAAAAATAAACATCACACGATTGAGTAATAGCGTCAGTTAAATTGATGATTCCATGGCCCTGTCTTTTCCAATCTCGATAGCGATGGGAGAGATTTGGTAGCTGGTAGAAACCCGGACAATTGACTTTCTTTCCTGGCGAAATAGCGGAGTATTCTAACCCGGCCAGACCATAAAAGGGTTTGAGTGTGGAGCCAGGGGGATATTGGCCCCGTAATGCTCGGTTAAATAGGGGGCGGTCAGGAGATTCCTGCAACGCCTTATACTGTTTTTGTGATATTCCGGAAACAAACGGGTTGGGGTCGAAACCGGGTTTACTTACGAAGACTAGAACGGCGCCGGTGTCCGGGTCAATGGCGATGGCGGCACCATTGAAATTACCAAATGCATTATAGGCGAGTTCCTGTAAGTGCATGTCAATAGTTAAGTGTAGATCTGTACCCGGCGTCGGGAGATTCTGGTTAAGTACCCTAAGCGTTCGTCCTTGGACGTTGGTTTCTATTTCCCCCCAACCCGGTTTGCCGTGGAGCGTTTTTTCATAGGTTTTTTCAATGCCCGTTTTTCCAATGTGGTGGGTGCCACGGTAGTGTGATGAATTTATAGTTGTTAGCTCCTCCTCATTGATTCTTCCAACATAACCGACAACATGGGAGGTGAGTGATCCATAGGGGTAATGTCGGAACAAGCGGGCATGAATATCCACTCCGGGAAAGGAAGGTCGGCGAATCGCGAATCGTGAAACCTGTTCTTCTGTCAGGCGTATGGCCAGGGGGATTCTCTCGAAGGGCTTTTTTGCGCGCCGTATAGTGTGGAAGCGTTCAATTTCTTCATCAGAAATTTCAAGCAGGCGTTGCAACTCTACCAATGTTTTTTCCAGATTGATGATTTGCTCAGGAATCAGTTCTATACTGTAACTGGGTGTATTTTCAGCAACAATATTTCCATGGCGATCGTAAATTATGCCGCGGGTGGGAGGCAAAGGTTGAATAGTAACCTGGTTGTTACGGGATAGCGTGGAATAGTATTGATGGCCGGAAATTTGCAAGTATACAAGACGGGCAACCAAGCCAACGCTAAGAAGAATGAGAATAATTGATGTGGCAATGATGCGGTTAACAAACAGGCGTTGTTCGAAACTGGAATTTTTCAGGGTGAACGACGGAGACATTAAGAGTTACAACTCAACCGTAGGGTCTGTAGCGAGGGCTGAAATTTTGCAACAGGAGGAAAATAAATGGCCATGCCAATGCACCAATGAACGGCGAAATCCAATAAGACCAGCCAACCGCATGGGGTGTAATAGAGTTTTGACTCCAATGGATCAGAAGTTGGGAAAGTAGTAACAATATCAATATGATGAAAGTTTGCTGGGGTAGTGGGAAAAAATGAAAACGACGGTGAGCTTTTAAACATAGATAAGCGACAAGGGAATACGATAATGCATGTTGTCCGAGTACATGTCCAGTCAGCATGTCTGTAAAAACACCGGTAAGCCAGGCATAACCGACACCAAATTTATCCGGTGTAGTGATAAACCAGTATATTGCAGTCAGTAGTATCCAGTCCGGCAAATAAGTTGCGATAGCGTTCGGGATGGGCATAATTTGCACAGCCATGGCTACGATTATTGTGATTACAGATATACCAGAACCCCGTCTCTTGGTCATTGCTGTTCTGAATTGTGTTCTGTAGTAGATGAGGTTCCGGACGAAGGGAATAAGGGCACCGGATCAAAATGAGTCCATATCAGCAACATCTCTCGGTTACGGTCTAAATTGGCTGTTGCGGTTGCCGTGATCCTTGAAAAAGGACTACCCGGTTGGGGAGAAACCTCGGTTACCATGGCAACGGGGTAACCCGCAGGAAACGTACCGCCAAGACCAGAAGTGACCAACAGATCACCTTTCTTGATATCGGCATTATTGGGTAAATAGGGTAGAACGAGTTGATTTGTCTTCCCGCTTCCAACGGCAAGGGTACGAAGTCCGTTGCGGTTGATTTGAATCGGAGTGGCATGGGCAGGATCTGTAATTAAAATGACTTCAGCATTCAGTGGGTAGGTTCGGGCAACCTGCCCAACGATACCCTTGGTATTAATGACAGGTTGGCCATCAAATACACCGAACTGTTTGCCTTTATTAATGACAACTTTTTGTTCAAAGGGATCCAGATTGACCGAGCGCAGTTCGGCAATAAGAACCTGGTCACCCAGGTCGAAGGACGTTTCCATAAAGGAACGCAGGCGGATGTTTTCTTTTTCCAGCGATTTTAGCTTCAATATTTGGGCTTCGAGCAACAGTTGCTGCTGATTCAATTGTTGATTTTCTTTGACCAGGTTTGAATAGCTGGAATAATTGTCGATTGTATTTCTGACCAGGTCGGTCGGGAAGCTGACCAAAAGTTGAATAGGAAGTACAGCCATGGAAAGCAATGATCGAAGCGGTGATAAACGACTTTGATCCTGTCCTGCTGCCATTAGGCTGATGGATGCAACTAGTGCGAGAAATAGTCGTGTGTTAAGCGATGGGCCTTTACTAAATATCCGATTGATTGCTTGTTACCTCTTTATTTTGATGCCCCCTATTTAGTATCCAATTTCGATAAGGGGTTGTCCGAGAATAGAAACTGTAACGAGGGAAACCCAATTTGAGTCAGATTTTTCGATCATTATGAGGTGAATAATGGGCCTGTTTAACAAGAATGACCTGGTTATCTGGCTATAATGGATTTTCCGCTGTAGGCTCTCTATTTCCGGACGGCCTCCTGGGACTTCATCATCTGTTATTGTTTTCAGGAGTTTTGGTTCGATCAGATTGCGACAACTCGGTACGAGAACTTTATAACCTGGAGAATTAAGCCCAGAACCAAGCGAAGTCTAGCACGATTTTTGAGTGTCGGGTTGCAGGGGCAGCTGCGGAATGGTGTTGTGTAGCTGATGGGTGTCGGGTAACAGAGACACGTGGTATTTGTGTAAAATCAATGAGGTAAAGATTATTTTGGTTTGTGTGTAAGAAAACGGCTACACTTTGCAATTGGTTTTCAAGCTGGACTGCTGTAATCTACTGTTTTTGTAGCTCTATAATGGTTGGCACAATTATCGCTTGGGAGCTATTTGTTATCCATCAGACTTTGAGAACAAGAATAACAATGAAGACCAATAAAAAAATATTATTTAACTTTGCCCCCAAACTTCCGGGTTTAGGTTTGCTGCTGTTTTCCGGTACTGCTTTTGCTGCCACTATAAATGTTCCAGGAGATTATTCAAAAATACAGGATGCGATTAATGCAGCGAGTAGTGGTGATACTGTTCTGGTCGCTCCTGGAGTGTATCAGGAAAAACTGATTCTCTCCAGGAAGACAATAGATCTTGCATCACATTTTCGGACGACCGGTGACGCTAGCAAAATATCTGGAACTATCATAGATGGTGGTGGGGCTCACGCTGTCATTCAGGTTGAATCCTCAGTGGGTTCTGGAACAACGGTCGAGGGTTTTACCATCCGCAACGCCAGTGATGGTGTTCTTGTCAATGGAGGACAACTTAATTTATTCAACAGCCGAGTTACTGGCAATAAAGACGGGATAGACTATGAGGGCGGCGGCGGAGTGATTCGCAATTGTGTTTTCGATAAGAACCGTGATGATGGGATTGACCTTGATGGGCCGGCGGCAGTTCTCATTGAGAACAGCCAGGTGTTCGATAATGAGGATGATGGTATAGAAATTCGTCTTCACGACTACGAAGGTGCGAAGCTGAAAATAACCATTCGGCAAAATCTAATCAAAGGGAATGGCGAAGACGGGATTCAATTGATCGACTATAGCCGATTATCGGATCGCGTTTTTAGAATCGAACGTAATGTGTTTGTGGATAATGCCTTTGCCGCTATCGGCATGATGTGCTGCACCAATACGAAAGAAAATTACCAGGCTGCCAGTATTGCTGAACGGGTTTTCCTGACTAATAATACCTTTGTCGGTAATAATTATGGTGTAACTGGCGGCGATAATGTAATTGCCGTAAACAATATCTTCAAGGATACCAAGAAGACAGCCTTGAAAGGTGTTAATGGAAATTCCGTTGCATCTTACAATTTGTTCTTCAACAATGGCACCGATTCAGCAAGTTCCACTGTCGAGCAGAATACCTCGGTGTTCAAGGATCCACTGCTCAATTCTCAGTTCAAACTGGCACCCGATAGTCCGGCAGTAGACGCAGGAATAGAATCATTCCGACAAAATTCCGTTGAGGTGTTGAATATTCCTTCCTCGTCATATGCTGGTTCTGCACCAGATTTGGGTGCAAAAGAATCATCTGGAGTAAGATCTCGATCACCGGAACCAACGCCGCCGGCTCCAGAGCCAACACCGCCAACGCCGCCAGCGCCAGAGCCAGAGCCAACACCGCCTACTCCGGAACGACAGCCGCGATCAGTGCCACCACCAGCACCACCACAACCCGGTGCCGACGGCACTCAATCAGTCTCACTAAGTATTGCCAAAGAGAGTGACGATGCTGAAGAACGGTTGCTTACTGGTAAGATGTATCTCTTCAGTACTGATCTGGAACTGGGAGCGGAATTTCTGAAAGGTGGAGCCCGGAAGTATCCACAAATGATTGGTCTGCGATTTCCCAAAGTACCTGTTCCAGCGGGTAGTCAAATTCGGTCAGCTCACATCCAGTTTACCATTGATGAGGCAGATAGCAGTTCGACAGTAGTGGTACTCAATGGAGAGGCAAGCGACAGTGCTGCGCCATTTCAGGCCGAACCGTTCGATTTGACTAACCGAGCTTTTACATCGGCAAAGGTGAAGTGGTCTCCACAACCTTGGCCGCAGCCCTGGAGAGCAGAAAACAAGGCGGGTAAGGATCAACGCACTCCAGATCTGGCACTCATTATTCAGGAAATCGTGGATGGCCAGGGGTGGTCGAAAGGTAATGCGCTAGCCATTTTTATTTCTGGCGACGGGCATCGGGTCGGAGATTCTTTTGACGGCGACACAGATACCGCACCAACCCTTGTTATTACGTTCGATTCGCCTTAGATATTATGACCAGTATCCAGTCTTGCTTGTTCTCATTCTTCCGGGTAAGCGGGCGGTGAGATTGGATTTACAACTTTAGGTGAGGCCAGACAATCTCTTTAACGGAAAGTGATTTGGTCGAGGATACTTGATTTTCCCTAACCTGCAGTTTGTACTGTGGGTTAGGGAAAAGACTATTGGCTTATTGGAATAAAGCAAGTTTTTCCAATAATCCGTCTGCTGCTGGTTTAAGGAGTGGGCCAACGCCAGGAATTGCATTGATCTTGTCGATCAAGCCCTGGATCTGTGGTAATCCCTGAGAAACGATATTCTTGACAGGACCCCTTGCTGCTTCAGGCAGTTTGTCCAGCATACCTGCCAAGTTTCCAAGCTTGGAGGTTGCCTCACCCAGTTGAGGTAGGGCTGCTTTTGCTGATGCGACGTCACTGATGCCACTCAGCGAGTTAGTGATGGAACTCATGACACCAGTCAATTCTTCACCAACATTCATGTTTGTGGATACCGCGTTTTTAGTGGCATCAACCACCTTGTCGATACTCTCGCCCTTTTTAGAAAACATATTATAGGCAAGGAACAATGCGCCGAGAACAAGTGCAAGGAGTAAAAGTCTACCCAGAAGTGATTTTCCTTCTGTAGCAACATTTTGTGATGCATCAGTTACATTTGACGATGTAGTGTCAGTCGTACCGGATGCATTTAAATGTTGCGCGAATCCAGAAGGCATGGCTGCTGCAACATTGTCTTTTTGCCCATTGAGCATGCCCATCAGGCTACTGAGGTTTAATCCACCATCACCGAGTAACTTACGCTTGATAACACCAAAGATAATCGGCGCGAGTAATCCTAATAATGATTTGGCCGGCCCTTTGCCTAGTCCACTGAAACCGGCAATTGCACTTACCAGACTGCCAAGGCCTCCGCCACCAAGCAGAGAACCAAGAATACTGGAGCCCGCACTCATCAAGGAACTTTGGCCGCTACCGCCCAGCATGTCGCCAAGATTATCCAAAATACTGTCATCCTGATCATTAATCGCGCCCAGCAACTCATCGGCGCCAGCACTGGAAGAGCCTGAATTTATCAGACCACTTAAGAGTCCTGGAATGGCACCGCTAATTGCAGAACTGTTCTGATCGGCAGAGCCGCCAAGAACTTTACCAAGTTGGCCCATAACCTGATCGCTAAGTTGATCCTTGACAAGATCCATTAAATTAAAGCTCATGATATATCCCCTTTGATTAATAAGTATGTTTATCCACTGCCAACCTAGTGGCTAGTGTGAAACCATAGTATGGGTAAATCATGAAAACTACAACTTGGATCCTTGAGTCAGGGCAGATGAGAGTTGAGTTATCGGCTGGTAGACAGTTTTTAACCGCAGTGCGACTATCTATTTGTTATAAATATACCTTTCGTGCTCGAAATGGGTATTCTTGGACACGAGAGGTATATCACCCTACAACGCCTTGATTTTAATCTCCTGTTCTTCAAGTTTGACAAGGGATGACCGCAGATCCGCCAATTTCTGTCGTTCCTTGTCGATCACAGCTTCCGGTGCTTTATCGATGAATTTCTGATTACTTAGCTTTCCTTCAACTCGTGGGAGGTCTTTTCTGAGTTTTTGGATCTCTTTATCCAATCGATCCAGTTCTGCCTGTTTATCGATTAGCCCACTCATGGGAATGAGTATTTTTAGCTCGTTAACCAGGGAAATTGCGGATTCAGGGGCTGCCTCTTCCTGTTCTAACCATTGAATTGATTCCAGTTTCGCCAGCTTGGTTAGGTAGAACCGATTGCTGTCGAGTAATTCCCGATCTTGCTTTGAACCATTTTGTAAAAGTAGGGGTAGAGGTTTTCCCGGCGGGATATTCATTTCACCGCGGATGCGTCTGACACCGAGAATGAAGCTCATTATCCATTGAATTTGATTGTCAGCTCCTGCATCTTCCTGGTCGGGGTCTACTCTAGGGTAAGATTGCAACATGATGGTGTCGCCCTTCGCTCCGGCAAGTGGTGCGATGCGTTGCCATATCTCTTCCGTAATAAATGGCATAATGGGGTGAAGGAGTCTTAAGACTGTTTCCAGAATTAGAACCAGAGTTTGCCGAGCGCCACGGGATGCAACATCGTCATCTTGAAACAGGGTTATTTTGGATAATTCCAGATACCAGTCGCAGTACTCATTCCAGATAAATTCATAAAGGGCATTTGCCGCCAGGTCAAATCGATAACTTTCAATGGACTCCGTTGTTGTCCGGATAGTGTGTTGCAACCGGGATCGAATCCAGCGATCTGGCAAGCTGTAGGAAAGTGAAGCATCGCTCAGGCCGGTATCTTCATCTTCGGTATTCATCAATACAAAGCGCGCAGCATTCCAGAGTTTGTTGCAGAAATTGCGATAGCCTTCAACCCGGCCCAGGTCGAAGCGGATGTCGCGGCCAGTGGATGCCAATGATGCGAAGGTGAAACGCAACGCATCGGTTCCATAGGACGGGATACCCCCTGGATATTCCTTGCGGGTGATCTTTTCGATTTTTTCAGCCATTTGCGGCTGCATTAAGCCACTAATACGCTTGGTTACCAAAGCTTCGAGTTCTATTCCATCAATCAGGTCGATGGGGTCCAGGACATTACCTTTGGATTTTGACATTTTTTGGCCGTGGGAGTCTCTCACCAATCCGTGCATATAGACTTCATGGAAGGGGACATCGCCCATGAATTTAAGGCCCATCATGATCATTCGTGCGACCCAGAAAAAGATGATGTCAAAACCTGTAACCAGAACACTGGTAGGGTAAAACGACTTTAATTCCGGGGTTTGTTCGGGCCAACCCAGCGTTGAGAAAGGCCATAGGGCGGAGGAAAACCAGGTGTCCAGGACATCTTCATCCTGGGTTAGTGGAAGATCAGCGGAAAGTCCAAACTTCTCGCGGGCTTTTTGTTCTGAATGGGCGACATAAATATTCCCCCGGGTATCATACCAGGCGGGAATTCGGTGTCCCCACCAGATCTGGCGGCTGATACACCAATCTTCGATATTGCGCATCCATTCGTAATAGGTTTTATCCCAGTTGCCGGGAACGAAGCGAATGCGACCTTGTTCTACTGCTTCAATAGCAGGTTTGGCCAATTCTTCTGCTTTTACATACCATTGATCTGTTAACAAGGGTTCCACTACGGCACCAGAGCGGTCTCCGCGAGGAATCATCAGGGTATGATTCTCCTTCTTTTCCAGTAGCCCTTGAGATTCCAGATCGGCCAGCACTTTCTTCCTGGCCTCAAAGCGATCGAGGCCCTGGTATGCTTCTGGTGCATTTTCATTGAGACTGGCGTCAATAGTGAAAATGTTGATTATTGCCAGGTTGTGCCGTTTGCCGACGGTATAGTCGTTAAAATCATGGGCCGGGGTGATTTTAAGGCAACCCGTACCAAATTCAGGATCAACATAATCATCGGTAATGATGGGAATTTCCCGGTCAGTTAAGGGCAGCCGGACAGTTTTTCCAACCAGATGTTGATAACGTTCGTCGTCAGGATGGACGGCAACGGCAGTATCACCGAGCATGGTTTCCGGTCGTGTTGTTGCTACAATGAGGTTGCCAGTGCCATCGCTCAAAGGGTAGCGCATGTGGCAAAGATAGCCTTTTTCTTCCTGGGAAATTACTTCAAGATCAGAAAGCGCTGTATGCAGGACAGGATCCCAGTTTACCAACCGCTTGCCCCGGTATATAAGACCCTCATCGTGAAGCTTAACAAAAACTTCCCGAACTGCTTCAGAGAGGCCTTCATCCATGGTAAACCGTTCCCGTGACCAATCAAGGGAGGAGCCCATGCGCCTTAATTGACGGGTAATGGTATTCCCGGATTGTTCTTTCCAATCCCATACTTTCTCGACAAATGCCTCACGGCCCAAGTCGTGGCGGGTTTTATTTTCGCTGTTGAGTTGCCGTTCCACTACCATTTGAGTGGCAATTCCGGCATGGTCGCTACCGGCCTGCCAAAGGGTGTTGTCACCTTTCATCCGATGATAGCGGGTCAATCCATCCATGATGGTGTCCTGGAAGGCATGGCCCATGTGGAGACAGCCGGTTACATTGGGTGGAGGGATCATTATGCAATAGCTTTCTCCTTTGGAGGACGGGCTAAAATAGCCCTTGTCTTCCCAGGTTTTGTACCAGCGTTGTTCCAGTGCGTGGGGATCGTATGTTTTTTCCATTCTAAATTTATATGTCTGTTTTATTATCCGGCTTGAAGATCCGGTTAACCTCGTTCCCACGCTCCCGAGTGGGAATGTAGTTTGTGACACTCCTGTGTCACGGGAGCGTCCCTGTATGGATTCCCACGGAGACCGTGGGAATCATGTGTCGTGTGGATGTCTAGTTTATTTTATGACCGATCCAAGGGAATGAGCCATCGGTCTATAGTTTGTGGGTTGTCAATTCACAACCCTCTCTCTGGTATTGTCGATAATGCTGACGACCACTCTCTCGAACCGGATCATTTTGGTCGATGAGTTCAGCGATACGCTTAAAACGAGTATATTCGGAAGGCATTTGGGCTGACAAGTTAATTAACAAATCTAAATGCTCCGAGCCTTCACATTGAGTGCCGAGTTGGATCGGCGCCTGCAGGCCATCATCCTGGTCTTCTGGTTTGAGGGTATGCGGGATGAAACTACCGGCTCGGAATGTCCATAGCAAATTATCTAATTGTCTTGTTTCTTCAGGTGAATCTGTCCGGATAAAAACTTTATGACCGAGACGGTAGGCTTTTTCCGTTAACTTACACGCAAATTCCTGTCGGTTTCTCATATTAGTCGACTGTAGAATATAAAAATCAACCCGCGTATTGGCCATAAAATCTGCTTGATGTGCTTATGCCTGATTAATTAAAAATTGGGTCAATAGCGGTACAGGCCGTCCGGTTGCGCCTTTCTGTTTTCCTGATTTCCAGGCAGTACCGGCTATATCAATGTGTGCCCACTTGAATTTTCTAGTATACCGCGACAGGAAACAGGCAGCGGTAATAGTACCGGCATCCCGGCCACCAATATTGGCCATATCCGCAAAGTTGGAATCTAGCTGAGCCTGGTATTCTTCCCACAAGGGTAATCGCCAGAGCCGATCATTAGATTGATCGCCTGCCTTGATCAATTCGTCACAAAGCGTATCCTCATTTCCCAATAAACCGCTGGCATGATGGCCCAAAGCCACGACGCAAGCGCCAGTGAGGGTAGCGATGTCGATAACAGCAACGGGGTCGTAACGCTCTGCGTAGGTCAGAGCATCACAGAGAATCAATCGGCCTTCGGCGTCGGTATTAAGTATTTCGATGGTTTTACCGGACATACTGGTGACGATATCTCCAGGTTTATTGGCTTTGCCATCTGGCAGATTTTCGGAGGATGGGACAATGCCGACAACATTAATCGGTAAATCGAGATTGGCAATCGCAGCGATTGTTCCAATGACGCTGGCACCACCGCACATATCGTACTTCATTTCATCCATAGCTGCAGAAGGCTTTAGGGAGATGCCACCTGCGTCAAACGTCAGTCCTTTTCCAACCAAAGCGATGGGCTTTTTGGCTTTGGCGGCGCCCTTATA
Organism: Methylococcales bacterium; assembly: GCA_036480195.1. Taxonomy (GTDB): domain Bacteria; phylum Pseudomonadota; class Gammaproteobacteria; order Methylococcales; family JAZGGE01; genus JAZGGE01. The sequence goes on along the minus strand of JAZGGE010000158.1, from coordinate 4,706 downwards.
TTCCATGATAATCATTTTGGCAGGTTGTTCGCTTCCTTTCGATACCGAGAGCAAGCCGCCCATTCCCAATTTTTCCATTTGGGCTTCTTCTAGGATTTTTATTTTCAGCTTTTTATGCTCTTTGCCCAATTGGGAAGCGCATTTGGCCATATCGCTTGGCGTACAGAGATTTCCTGGAAGGTTAGCTAGATCTTTTGCGATACCCATACCGTCAGCAATCGCTTTGCCTTGAGCTATCCCGGTTTCTACTGCAGTTCGTTGTTTCTCCTGGGTAAGGAAAAATTTTAGATGTTGAAAGGAGGTTACAGTTCCCTCCTTCTTGCTTTTCAATTGATTGAATTTATAAAGGTTGTCTTCTGTATGTTCTACGATTTGTCGGCTTTTAGACAAAAGAGTACAGTTTTTGACTTCGACTTCAGTGAGTGTAACCAACGCGTTTTTTATATTGATTTTAGCAAGTGTTCCTACCGCTGCCTTCAATCCCTTACTGAAATCTCTCGTGCTGATATCACCTTGTTTACCAAAACCAACCAGGAGGATGCGCTCAGCCTTGCTATCAGGAACGGAGGGAAGGAATAGGGTTTCTCCCGGTTTCCCTTTACATCCTTGATGTTGTAGCATGGATTTTAACCAGCCGCCGAGAGCGGCATCCATCTCAGTAGTACAAGGGGCTAATTTCTGTTTTTCGAAATACCCCAGAACAAGACAGTGAGTTTGCTGTTTTTCGATAGTGCCGCGCTTAATAGAGTATTCCATTCGTTAGATCCCGATCACTTGTAGAAAACGTTATATTTTAGCCGGAAATTCAAAGCTTTTTCACTTTTTCAACAAATCCCGATGGAAAATGATATAAAAACGCTGACACCAACTAAAAATGTTTATCCAGTTAAGCCAGTAAACAGGCTTTTCACCGTGCTTGACCGCATGATAGCCACGCAAATTGGGAAAACCTTGCTCTCAGTGCTGTCTGTTCTGGTCTTGATCATCATTAGCCATAGATTCATGCGGGTATTAAGACATGCTGTGGAGGGCGAAATTTCAGGGGAAACCCTGTTTATCCTGATGGCGTTAAAGCTTGTTTCAGTTGGGATCATCTTTTTGCCACCGGCATTGTTCGTTTCTATTCTCATGGTGCTCGGGCGCATGTGTCGGGATAATGAAATGGCTGCACTGGGGGCAGGAGGTGTCAGTATTAACCGGATATACCGGGGAGTTTTCAGCTTTGTAATTCCGCTAGCTATTGTTGCTGCTGTACTGGCGCTTGAAGTGATGCCTTTTTTTAAAACGATAGAAGTCAAGCTTCTGGCCAAAGAGGCGCAAACAGCGGACATACGCGGTTTGACCGCTGGAAAGTTTAATGAATATAGCCACGGGGATATTGTGCTTTATTATGAAGAAAAGATTGCCCAGAATAAAATGCACAATGTTTTTGTTCAAAGTCGACGGCACGGCCATTTGGATATCGTTGTTTCCAATCAAGGGCACGTTGATGAACAGGAAAATGGATTGCGCTATGTGGTTTTAGAGCAAGGCAGCCGCTATAGGGGAGTCCCGGGGCAGGCTGACTATTCAGTTACGGAGTTTGGAGAATATGGAATTCGAATGGGGAACGCAGAGAGCAAAAGGCAAAGTCTGGATATAGAAGCGAAAAGCACCCAAACATTGGTGAGATCCAACATACCGGCTGAAATAGCTGAGTTTCAATGGCGTCTTTCAATTCCCATCGGTATTCTTTTACTCGCTTATTTGGCAGTGCCACTTGCGCAAATTGCACCCCGCGGTGGGATTTATACAAATTTGTTTATCGCGATATTGATTTATATCATTTATCAGAATATGACGGCGATTGCCCAAGCCTGGATCGAAAAAAGCATTCAACCGGGGTGGTTGGGGTTTTGGTGGGTTTATGGTTTTCTGTTGTTTGTTGGATGGATTCTGGTTATTAGAAATCAAGGAGCCCGTTGGTATTTTCGAGGATTGTTAAGATCTTGATACTGTTAAATCGCTACATTGCTAAAGAAGTAATCAAGTCATCGTTAATCGCGTTAATTGTTTTACTGACCCTGGTTAATTTTTTTACCTTAACGGATGAATTGGGAGACTTAGGTCAAGGTAACTATGGATTATTCGAAATTTTCCAGTATGTTGCACTAGTATCGCCCAGAGTGGGATATGATTTAATGCCTGCAGCGGCTTTACTGGGCAGCGTGTTTAGCTTGGGTGCTATGGCGAGCAATCGGGAATTGATAGCCATGCGGTCGGCGGGAGTCTCGTTGTTGCAGATTATTTTGGGTGTTCTCAGAGCCGGTTTGGTATTGCTGGTCATTACTGTCACTATTGGCGAATTATTGGCGCCGGTGAGTGAACGATATGCCCAAGTGTTAAGAGCCACTTCTCAGACTGAGAAAGTCGCTTCTTTCACCCAATACGGTTTCTGGATCCGGGATGGCAACAAGTTTATAAATATTCGTCAATTTAACAAAAGTGATGAACTTGGAGATATTAATATTTTTGAGTTGGATGGTGAACAGCATCTACTCAGCGCCATTCATGCCGACAGAGCGATATATGATGGTCGGGAATGGTCACTGGAGAGCATTGATCAAACTACATTTGAGGATAATAAATTTGTCGCGAAAAGTGTAACCCAGGCGACGTGGGAGTCCATGTTAGATCCGGGCCTTTTAAGCATCGTGGTTGTTAAACCCGAGAATTTGTCCATTGTAGAACTTAATCGGTATGTACAGTTTTTGAGGGCCAATGGTCAGAACCCACGAGTTTTTGAAGCCGCTATGTGGCGGCGTATTTTTAATCCTGTTGCGATTCTGGTTATGATGATGGTTGCGGTTCCTTTTGTGATGACCGGTAACAGAACGGTGGCTGTTGGCCAACGTATCGTAATCGGGGTGATTGTCGGGCTTGCCTTCTTGTTGTTTGACCGTATTTTTGGCCACATGGGGATCGTCTACAATCTTAATCCTCTTTTTGCGGCCGTATTTCCTGTTTCTTTATTCTTGATTGTGGCGATCATTGGGATTCAAAGAGTTCGTTAATTATAAGCGTGGCACTGCCTTTCAAATTCGAATTATAATAGTTTTGGAAAATCGATCATGCCAACTTAATTTATCCCGGTCGATCATTATCCAAAAAAAACCTGCCCCCAAAGGAATGAGGGAAACAAGTGCTGCCAGGAATCTAATAGTAGCTTGTTGCCAATTTAATGACCGGTGGGTTTGTTGAGAGCATAATTTAATCTTCCATGCTCGCATTCCCAGCGTTTGTCCACCATGGGTCCAAAACCAACCGAAAAACAAAAATGTCACCAACAATAGATATAGGGAATAGAGAATCTGTCCGGAGACGAGGGCCTCACCCTCATTGAAAGGTAAAATAATGGCTGTGGCAAAAAATAGTATAGCCAATAATAAAAAACTGTCATAAAAAAGAGCGGCAAGCCTTCGAAGCAGGCCTGAAGTTGTGGGTAATGCCATAGTTGTGATATCTGATGTTGAACCTGGATCCGTGAGCCCATGACGGCACATAGCACAAGCTCTTGTTTCCACAGCGGTTCAAAAAATGCCCGCTTAACCGATGGGTGAAGCTAATATATTTTTATTCCGCTGTTAAATCAATGTCTTGCGATCTATATCTGCCCTGGACTCACGGACCCAGGTTGAAATTAAAGAGGTTAGGAATGAATGAAAAAAGAAGGGGTTATTGGCTGTTGCCGATTTTACCAGCTTTTACCTTGCTCAGTCTCGGGTTGTCTTATTTCGTTTCGGCAAAGACCCCATTCTTGGAATATTACGCTAATCCGATATTTATTTATACAGGGCTTTTTCTGGTGTGTTTAAGTGTTCTGCTGGCCATTAAGAATCGACTGCATTTCAAATATCGACATGACTTGTTTGCGACCGGATGTTTGGTGATCTGGTTTAGTTATTGGCAGCAGTACCATTCGATCCAGGATGCGCCGCTGTTTTTATTTTATCCGCTTTTCTTTGCTCTGTTCAGCATAGTATTAAGCTATAACCTGGTTTGGAGTCGGAATTTTTTGGATATGTCAGAAATAGAACAGTTTCTAAAGATTTCCCGGATTAGATTCTTTACCTTTCCAGTCCTAATGTTGTTAACATTGGCGAGTTTACTATTTCCCTACTTTTTGTACCAGGCATTCGCGATCACCATGTCGTTTTTTATGATTCGGCACGGTGTCGTTTTAACTCTTGAATTAGAGAATCACACCAATTGAGGGCCGGTATCTGTGGAGAATATTAACTTTGCAGCCAAGCAGATCCACGTTAGGCGCATGGAAAACCAATTCGTGATGGTGGTAAATAAATGATATACCTTTCGCGTTCAAGAGTGCCTGTTTTGAGCGGGTAGATTTTCGTGAAGGGCTAGGAGGTTGTCCGAGAATAGAGAACCTACTGCGGAAAAGCCCATTTTGGCCAGATTTTCCGATCATTATCGTTAAATAGCTCACTATTCGCCTCAAATGATCGAAAAATCTGACTCAAAATGGGGTTCCCTCGCTACGGTTTCTATTCCCGGACAGACTCCTAGGCGTAGAACCGCTGTAAGAGTCATCTCTTTCAAGATTCTGCAACAACGATCTTCGCGAAAAGATGCCCGCTGAAAATAGGTATTCTTGGGCGTGAGAGGTATAGTATACTCTAAGAATAACAATAAGCTATATAAGGAGA
>JAZGGE010000157.1:0-17361 GCA_036480195.1 Methylococcales bacterium | reverse complement strand
AATTTAGGGTCTGAAACTTTTTCCCCATCTATTTTAAAGGCGCCTTGTTTTATCATCCGCATTGCTTCCGAAGTTCCCTGGGTTAAGCCAGCATCCTTCATAAGATTTGCAACAGGGTATCCACCGTTAGGTACGATAAACTTTTGTATTTCCAAATCATCCGGCAATACGCCCCGTTTAAAACGCGCTTCAAAATCCTCTAGTGCTTTCTTCGCAGCGCCCGCACTATGAAACCGTTCAACTATCTCTTGAGCCAAGAATACTTTTATGTCTCGTGGATTCGCGCCATCTTCACATTGTTTTTTCCATTTTTCCACTTCGGTCATTGGCTTAAAACTCACTAACTCGAAATATCGCCACATCAATTCATCTGAAATAGACATGATCTTACCGAATATTTCATTAGCTGGCTCTGCAATTCCAATGTAGTTCCCTAACGATTTCGACATTTTTTGCACACCGTCGAGTCCTTCCAACAATGGCATGGTAATCACAACCTGAGGCGATTGAGAATACGCTTCTTGCAGTTGTCTTCCCACCAGCAAGTTGAACTTCTGATCAGTACCTCCTAATTCAATATCGGCCTTTAATGCGACTGAATCGTAGCCTTGGATTAGTGGATATAAAAACTCGTGTATCCCAATAGGTTGGCCACCTTTGTATCGCTTGTTAAAGTCATCCCGTTCCAACATTCGCGCAACGGTGTGTTTAGCGGCAAGCTGGATCAATTCCGACGAACGCATCTCGTTCATCCAACTGGAATTGAACGTAACCACGGTTTTTTCAGGATCAAGTACTTTATAAATCTGTTCTTCATAGGTCTTGGCATTTTCAATCACCTCATCCCGACTCAAGGATTTCCGGGTTATATTTTTTCCAGAGGGATCCCCTATCATGCCAGTAAAATCACCGATCAAAAATATCGCCTCATGCCCTAACTCCTGGAACTGCCTTAATTTATTGAGTAATACCGTATGACCGAGGTGCAAATCAGGCGCTGTGGGGTCGAAACCTGCTTTTACCCTGAGCGATCTGTTTTCTCCCAGTTTCTTGACCAACTCAGATTCGACTAGGATTTCTTCAGCGCCACGACTCAGTAGCGACAATTCTTGTGCTTTAGACATTGGATTTATACAATATATTGGATTAGAAAGTACGTATAGGTTGATAACGTTATTACAAAAATAATATTATTATGTTAGGATTCACTCTAGAAACAGGGGCTGTTCCTAAAAATCTTCAACATAAATAATACTTTGATATCGATAATCGGGCCGCCGAAAGATGGTCAACGTCGTTTGATTCTTGCCATTCTGTGCAGTCGGTCAAAAAAGGAATGATTATTTCTTCCTCGAAAAACTAGCTAAAACTGGGCTTTAGGATATCATTAAGCAGTATACAAAATGAATTTTACGGAAAAACAATAATGACATTTTTACGTTTTTTGCAAATAGCCAGTCTCTCCTTTCTATTTATCAACCCTGGCCATGCACAAATCGAAACGAACCAACAACCTCCTGGTTCATTACCGCCGATCCCCGCTCAACGCACCGCCGTTGAACCGACCACCAAATCAGCCGAACTCAAATGGCGCTCCTACAAGGTAAAGAAAGGAGATTCATTATCAAAAATTTTCTCTCGCCTTGATATTAACCAAAATTCACTGCTAAAAATTTTGCGGTTAGGTCAACCTGTAACAAAGCTAAAGTTGCTAAAACCGGGAGAGATTCTAAAATTTCAAATCGATAGCAATGGAAAACTTGCAAGACTCTCCTACCCCTTGAATAAAATTGAATCTTTAGAGATTCAAAGAAAGAACAATAAGTACCATCTTAGCAAAAGCGCCGAGAACGTTCAGCGCAAAATCGCATCTGCAAGTGTCACTATCCAATCTTCTCTTTTCGTCGATGGGAAAAACGCCGGGCTTCCAGACAATCTGACTATGCAAATTGCGGAGATCTTTGGCTGGGACATCGATTTCGCTCTCAACCTTCGGAAAGGTGATCAATTCACTCTTATTTATGAAAATATTTATCTAGACGGCAAAAAGCTCGAAACCGGCCCAATTTTAGCGGCAGAATTTATTAATCGTAACAAATCCTATAAAGCGGTAAGATTTACCGATGAAAAAGGCGAAGCAAGTTATTTCTCTCCAGAAGGATTAAGCCAAAAAAAGGCTTTTCTGAGGACGCCAGTTAAATACGCAAGAATAAGCTCACACTTTAACTTACGCCGAAAGCATCCCGTGTTAAACAGAATCCGGGCCCATAAAGGAGTTGACTACGCTGCCCCAAGAGGCACTCCGGTCAGGGCAACATCAAACGGAAAAATTACATTTCGTGGCCGCAAAGGAGGCTATGGCAATACAATTATTGTCAAGCATGGAAAACACTACCGCACTTTATACGCACACCTTTCCAAGTTCCGTCGTAGCGCTAAAAAAGGCTCCAATATAAAACAAGGTCAGATTATCGGTTACATCGGGAGCACAGGACTCGCTACCGGGCCTCATCTGCATTACGAGCTTCGGGTCGATGGCGTTCATAGAAACCCATTGACTGTCCGTCTTCCTAAAGCGACTCAAATATCTACAAAAGAGTTTAGCCTGTTCAAACAGCAGACTACGCCATTATTGGCGGAGCTAAACTCTGCTAAAAAAGTGCTCTTGGCCCAAGCGAAATAGCCGTTGGGGTAGTTAACTGACACCCTACGATGAACACTGAGTCCATCGAATTTTATGCGGGACTCATGTCCGGCACCAGTCTTGATGGAATCGATGCTGCCCTGGTTTCATTTGAAGGTGCCACCATCAAATTGGTTGAACATTATTATCAGCCGTTCTCACCGCAAATCAGACAAAACCTGCAAAGCATCTGTTTTGCAAATACTGTCGAATTAGCCAAGGTGGGGCAGCTCGATACTCAATTAGGTATCCTGTTCGCGGATTGCGCCTTAAACCTTTTTCAAAAAGCCGACATAATGCCAAGCGCAGTCAAAGCGATAGGTAGTCATGGCCAAACACTGTATCACGATCCTTACGGGAATCCTCCGTCTACTCAAGCGATCGGTGATCCAAATAGTATTGCGGAACTTACCGGGGTAACAACCGTTGCCGATTTTCGACGTCGTGATTTGGTGGTACGTGGACAAGGAGCCCCTCTTGCTCCAGCATTTCACCAAGTTGTTTTTAGCAATGGAATGGAAGACAGGGCGATTGTCAATATTGGCGGTATCGCAAATGTGACCAAACTCCCAAAAGATGAAAAGCAGAAAATCATTGGCTTTGACACGGGACCAGGCAATGCCTTAATTGATTGCTGGGCAAAACGTCACTTATCTACAGCTTACGATAAAAACGGGGATTGGGCGAAATCAGGTCAGCTTAACAAGGCGTTACTGGAGACATTGTTACAAGACAGTTATTTCACCCTCCCGCCACCGAAAAGCTCCGGAAAAGAATATTTCTCTTCAAATTGGTTAAATAGTAGATTATCTGGATTCTCTCGGAATATCCCAAGTCAAGATATCCAAACCACTCTTTGTCATCTTACTGCACTAACGATCACCAATGCGTTGCGCACATATTGTGGAAACATCGACCTAATATTTGTCTGTGGTGGCGGAGTACATAATACCTTTCTGAATGACCTTATTAGAGAATATGCTGATTGCGAGGTGCAATCGACAGGTATCGAAGGGGTTGATCCGGATTGGGTTGAAGCAATGGCTTTCGCATGGCTAGCAAAACAAACATTGGAAGGACGGCCTGGCAACCTACCCGATGTAACCGGTGCTGAGAGAGCTGTTATACTCGGTGGAATCTATCCTGGCCGAAGTAGAACGATTTGCGTAAACTGAATCCAGATATAAGTTTAAAATACCTAGATTTGTTTTGATACCTCTGTAGGAGGGGCTTTAGCCGCGAGATCGCGGCTAAAGCCCCTCCTACAAAAAGCATTAAACATTTGGGCTCAGAATGTTAAACCGAAAATGAAGATCCGCACCCACAAGTTGAACTGGCATTTGGGTTCCGAATAACAAATTGCGAGCCTTCCAAATCCTCTTTGTAATCTATTTCGGCTCCCTCCAGATATTGGATGCTCATCGAATCAACCACGACGCATACACCACCATTTTCTACAAGAGTATCGTCGTCGTTGGCGTTTTCATCAAAAGTAAATCCATACTGAAACCCGGAACAACCACCTCCGGTAATATAGACACGAAGCTTCAAATTATTATTCTGTTCTTCAGCAATCAACTGGCCAACCTTATCAGCTGCGCTATCAGAAAAAATCAATGGTGTGTTGGAACTGCTCATGACTAAAAAATACTCCGAGACAAAACCAGATTATGTCAATCCCCACTATACCAGTCAAGATTAATTTTCTCTGAAAATGATGATTTTATTTAAGTCTCGGCTATCGGTCGACTTTCAAGAATAACAATACTGTGGGTTGCTGACGAAAAAACCGATCCCTCAACGCTTTTTTGTAGTTCGGGCTCTATAATATCATCAGGTGAAGCGGCTCCCGTATCAATTGTCTTATGCCACTGTCTGTCTTTTATTTTGGGAAGCTCGAAATCAAGCTGTTGTCCCGACATATTTAACATAACATGAATATCTTCTTCGTCATCAATACCACCCAAGGTAAAAGCTAAAACCTTCGCATTTTCGATTAGCCAGGGTGGTTCATGCAGTGTTGTACCATGCCATGAAATATCTGCCAGGTGACGGGAATTCTGCCTCGTTCCGGTTAGAAATCGGTTCCTATTCAAACAAGGATGACGCTTTCGGAACGCGATAACCAATGTAGCGAACCTCAACATCGGCTCATTTTTAGTCATCAAGCCCCAATCCAGCCAACCTATTTCATTATCCTGGCAATAGCCATTGTTATTACCATCCTGTGTTCTTAACATCTCGTCACCAGCCAGAATCATCGGAACGCCTTGGCTCAGAAAGAGTAATGCATAAATATTTCTGACCTGCTTTTGACGCAACTCATTGATCACTGGATCATCACTGGGTCCTTCATGACCACAATTCCAACTCTCATTCTGGTTCGTGCCATCCCGGTTTTCTTCACCATTTTCGTGATTGAGTTTGTGCTCATAGCTCACCAGATCATATAAGGTAAATCCGTCGTGACAGGTCACGAAATTTATGCTGTTACTTGGTAATCGGCCAGAATGCTGGTAAAGATCCGAACTTCCCGATAAACGTGTCGCAACTTCTCCGATCAAACCTGAATGGCCCCGAACGAAACGCCGCATTACATCTCTATACATTCCATTCCATTCCGCCCAACGGAACCCCGGAAAACCGCCAACCTGGTAAAGACCACCGGCGTCCCATGCTTCTGCGATTAAACGGGTTTCAGCAAGGGGTCTTGAAAATTCGATATTCCAAACTACTGGAGCATGGTACATAGGCCTCCCATCCTGACCACGTGCAAGGACACTAGCCAAATCGAAACGGAAACCGTCGATATGGAATTCTGTAACCCAATACTCTAAACACTCCACGATAAAGGCAGCAACTACAGGATGATTACAATTTACTGTGTTACCACATCCAGTATAGTCCCGGTAAATTCGACGATCACTTTTTTCAAGATGATAAATAGCTTCATTTCCCAGGCCTTTAAAATTTATTGTCGGCCCATCGACAGCCCCTTCAGCGGTATGATTAAAAACAACATCCAAAATAACGCTGATACCGGCTTTATGAAGTGCTTTCACCATATCCCGGAATTCCTTTCGGTGGGTTCCTTTCTCGGGAGAAACACAATACCCGGGATGGGGAGAGAAAAAACTGTGAGTGCTATATCCCCAGTAGTTCTTTAATCCTTTCGCTCTGACTCCAGCAGGAATGTCTTGCTCATCAAACGCCATAACCGGCAATAGCTCAATACAGGTAATACCCAATTTCTTTAGATAGGGTATTTTTTCAATAATTCCTGAAAATGTTCCGGGATGCTTAACTCCAGAAGAAGGGTGTCGAGTGAAGCCACCGACGTGGAGTTCGTAAATGATCGAATTCTCATGGGGATTCTTTAGAGGTTGATCACCTTCCCAATCGTAGTCGCTATCGTTAACCACCATTCCGCGTATTGCATTCTGTCGTTTTCGGGAAGTTTTCTTTGCATCTTCGCGATCCCAGAAATCATCGACGACCGCCTTTGCCCAAGGGTCAACCAGTTCAATATCCGGGTTAAAACGGAATCCGTTCAATTTCGTTGTCTCTGGGCCATCAATACGCCAGGTATAGCAAACCCCTGCTGGCAATCCCTCCACAAATACATGCCAAAAAAAGAATGTCCGGTTTACATCCAAATCCAGCACAATAACTTGAAAGGACTTTTTACTACTAACGTCTTTATAGAGGACAAGCTCGGCGCTAGTCGCGTGGCGACTGAACAGTGAAAAATTAACACCATCGGATGATATCGTTGCCCCTGCGGGAAATCGTTTCCCCGATTTAATTTTATATTTCACTCGTTTTTCCCAACAATTTAGTAACTGATATATACATTATAGTTGTTTTCTTTCATCACTTTAAGAATGGCAGGAATTCCTCTCTTTCGTAGACACAACCACGTCTTAGGAGAGCTGCCCACGCATAGAGGTTGTAGTAGCCAGGAGGCTGTCCGTTTACGAATTGAGGTTAATAGGCGATAATTTATAGCGTTTTCGTCTTTTTTGGATAAATGATTATTTTAGAAGGTTTAATATGAGTGATACAAGGCATTGTCGGCTTCTTATTTTAGGATCGGGCCCAGCGGGATATACTGCTGCGGTCTATGGCGCTCGGGCTAATCTAAAACCCGTTATGATTACCGGCATTGAACAAGGCGGACAACTGATGACGACGACAGAGGTTGATAACTGGCCTGGAGACGCTATGGGAGTTCAGGGTCCTGAACTCATGGAGCGAATGAAACAGCACGCCGAACGGTTCGATACTGAACTGGTGTTAGACCAAATTCATACCGCGGATCTTTCGTCGAACCCAATCAAATTAACTGGCGATACTGGAAATTACACCTGTGATGCGTTAGTCATCGCTACGGGCGCCTCCGCTCGATACCTTGGACTCCCTTCCGAAGAAGCATTTAAAGGGAAAGGGGTTTCCGCCTGTGCAACCTGCGATGGCTTCTTCTACAAGGGAAAAGATGTCGCCGTAATTGGTGGCGGAAGTACAGCTGTTGAGGAAGCATTGTATCTTTCTAATATCGCCGCGCATGTGACAGTCATCCATCGTCGCGACCAATTCCGTGCTGAAAAGATTATTGCCGACAAGCTAATCGACAAAGCTGCAAACGGTAATGTAACCATAGAATGGGATCATGTTTTGGACGAAGTTCTTGGAGATGATATGGGTGTCACCGGAATGCGAATCAAGAATGTAAAAGACAACGCAACGAAAACAATCGACCTGGCAGGTGTTTTCATCGCGATTGGGCATACCCCAAATACTGGCATCTTTGAAAACCAACTGGAAATGCGCAACGGCTATATTATTGTGAACAGTGGAACCAGCGGCAATGCAACTGCGACCAGTATTCCCGGTGTGTTCGCCGCGGGAGATGTCGCTGATTCAATTTATCGTCAAGCCATTACATCGGCGGGGGCAGGATGCATGTCCGCTCTCGATGCAGAACGCTATCTGGAGAGTCTGGAGGGTTAGTATAACTATCGCGTTCAAGAATGCCCGTTTTGAGCGCGAGAGGTATTTCTATTGCTGTTGATAATTCGGGAGCCAGGGCCAAATGATAACATTGCTCCATGTTACCGATACTTGATCCACTAAAGGTCAATCAGCCATTTCCCAATGCTGATAGCGCAATGAAAGAACCTGACGGACTGCTCGCCATGGGTGGCTGTCTGTCTCCTGAACGGCTTGTGAATGCCTATCGCCATGGAATATTTCCCTGGTTTAGCGACGGGCAGCCAGTTCTCTGGTGGTCACCTGACCCACGGCTCGTTCTTTTCCCCGAAAAACTGGCTATTTCTCGGAGCCTGCGCAAAATACTACGAAAAAAGGAGTGGATTATTACCTGTAACAAGGATTTTGACCAAGTCATTAACAATTGCGCCGCACCCCGTCCGAACGCCGAAGGAACCTGGATTACGCCAGCCATGGATGCCGCATACAGACGACTCCATCAGAGAAGTATTGCCCATTCGGTGGAAGCTTGGTACGAAGAGAAGCTGGTCGGAGGACTCTATGGTGTAGCGTTGGGGAGGGTTTTTTTTGGCGAATCCATGTTCAGTTTAAAGGACAATGCATCTAAGGCTGCGTTTGCCACATTGGTAGACAATTTAAAAGCATGGGGCTACAAACTTATTGACTGCCAGGTTCATACAGAGCATCTAGTCAAATTCGGGGCAGAAAACATACCTCGCTCTCAATTTGTTCGTCTATTGGATACTTTATGCGAAGATTCCCCAGAAACAAATGCGTGGCCTACCGCAAACTTGTGTTATAACTCTTTACCTTCAAACACATAACTGTCTATTCAGCTTGCCTTGCAATATTTCGTCCCAGCATCAACGTGATTTCAATCCCACTTAATCTCAGCTATGATCGAAACTGTAGTTACTTACCTATGCGGAAAGAACGCCTGCTCTTCGTTGACCAGGGTTTTCCTTTAACAAAAGACGCATATGCAGAACTGGCAGGGCAAGGGTTTCGCCGCAGTGGTAATCTTGTTTATCGCCCTCATTGCCGTCAATGCTCCGCTTGCCTACCAGTACGCATCCCGGCATCTCAATTCCAACTGTCCCGCATTCACCGTCGTATTCGCCGGAGTAATTCCGATCTTGTCGTTGCAGCTTCTTCTGCCGACTTCAGGGATGAACATTTCTCACTTTATAATCGCTATCTTAAATCCCGGCACCCCGACGGGACTATGATTACAGGGGACGCAGATGACTACCTGCAGTTTTTAACCAGTCAATGGTGCGAAACGGAATTCGTTGAATTTAAACTTTCAGGCAAAGTAGTTGCGGTAGCCGTTATCGATGTATTGCCAACAGGTTTATCTGCAGTCTATACTTTTTACGACCCCGATTTGCTACACCGGAGCCTTGGAATCTACGCGATTCTTTGGGGAATCGAATACACTAAAGAAAAGGGACTCTCCTCGCTTTATCTCGGCTACTGGATTCAGGAATGCAAAAAAATGAGTTATAAAGGAAACTTCAGACCCATGGAGGTTTTCAGGAATGACAGGTGGATTTTACTTAAAAAGAGTGAGCAATTTGCTTTTTAGTGGTAGTATTACTGGATTCATTAGCTTAAGAAGTACACTAAAATAATAATGGCAAAAGAAGACCAAATTGAAATGGAGGGGAAAGTCATCGAAACTCTCCCCAATACCATGTTCCGCGTCGAACTTGACAACGGCCATATCGTTACGGCACATATATCTGGAAAAATGCGTAAACACTATATCCGGATCCTCACCGGCGATCGGGTCAAAGTAGAAATGACACCTTATGATTTGAGTAAGGGCAGAATTACATTCCGAATGAAATAAACTAATACTATACACTACTCATAACATTAGCCACCCTACTCTACTCCCGCCATTGTGCTCACGCGGGTAGAACTACGGTTTTACCTTCAATAGCAAAGGCAAGCTCACCTTCTTTGACGAATACCCTGACCTTCCCTCCTTCGGAAAGATCGCCGAACAGAAGATCCTCGGCCAAGGGCTTCTTGATCTTTTCCTGAATCACTCTTGCCATAGGTCTTGCGCCCATTGTCGGATCACAGCCGTGCTCAGCGAGCCATTGCCTCGCTTCCGGCTCAAGGGAAAGAATGACGCCTTTGTCAGCAAGCTGCTCTTCCAGTTCGAAGAGAAATTTATCCACCACATTACCAATAATCTCAAGGCCCAGAGGTTTAAACTGAATAATTGCATCCAGGCGGTTACGAAATTCGGGCGTAAACATTTTCTCTATCACCCGCATGCTGTCACTGGTATGATCTTGATGGGTAAATCCAATGGATGCCCGACTCCCTTCCATGGCTCCGGCGTTAGTTGTCATTACCAACATGATATTTCTAAAGTCAGCTTTTCGCCCATTATTATCTGTTAACGTGCCATGATCCATCACCTGTAGCAACAAATTAAAAACATCCGGATGAGCTTTTTCCACCTCGTCCAGTAATAACACGGCGTGGGGATGTTTATTGACTTCTTCGGTTAACAATCCGCCCTGATCAAACCCCACATATCCGGGGGGAGCGCCAATTAAGCGGGAGACTGTGTGACGTTCCATGTACTCCGACATATCAAAGCGAATTAGATCGATACCAAGAATTTTAGCCAATTGGCGTGTGACTTCGGTCTTCCCAACCCCTGTGGGGCCGGCAAATAGAAAGGAGCCAATGGCCTTCTGCTGATCCCCTAAACCCGATCGCGCCAACTTAATTGCTGAAGCCAACGCACTGATCGCTTCATCCTGGCCAAAAACCAGCATCTTAAGACTTTTCTCCAAATCTCTAAGTGTATCCTTATCGCTACTAGAAATTGATTTTGGAGGAATCCTTGCAATTTTGGCGACAATTTCTTCAATTTCACCCACATCGATAATTGCTTTACGGTCATCCACAGATAATAAACGCTGTTGCGCCCCCGCTTCGTCAATTACATCAATTGCTTTATCAGGCAGGTATCGGTCGTTGATATAACGATCCGATAATTCTGCCGCGGAACGCAAACCCTCTATTGCATATTGGATTTGATGATGTTCTTCAAACCGGGTTCTAAGGCCTTTGAGAATCTCAAATGTTTCTTCTACACTGGATTCTGGTACATCAATTTTCTGAAACCGTCGCGCCAAAGCATGATCTTTTTCGAATATCCCCCGATATTCTTGGTAAGTTGTCGAACCAATGCAACGCAACTCTCCAGAAGCCAATACAGGTTTGATTAGATTTGAAGCATCCATAACTCCACCTGAAGCTGAACCCGCACCGATAATGGTATGGATTTCATCGATGAACAATATTGCATCAGGTTCCTTTTTTAACTGCCCAAGTAATGACTTGAGACGCTTTTCAAAATCGCCTCGATATTTCGTTCCAGCAACAAGGGAGCCGAGGTCAAGAGAATAAATAACACTATTTTTTAGAATATCAGGCACGTCTTCTTCAACGATCTTTTTTGCCAGGCCCTCAGCAATCGCAGTTTTACCGACCCCCGCTTCGCCCACTAACAATGGATTATTTTTACGCCTACGACATAGTACCTGGCTGGTTCGTTCGATCTCTTCAGATCGCCCGATAAGCGGATCTATTTTGCCTTGCTCGGCTTTCTCATTGAGATTCGTTGCAAATTTGTTCAGCGGGCTCGCTGCAGGGTCTTCCCCACCAGCGCTCTCCTCCACTGCATTTTTGTCCTCGACAGAATCGTCAACACTATCCTGGGTTTTCGAAATTCCGTGGGAGATATAATTAACGATATCCAGGCGAGTTAAATCTTGCTTATGTAAAAGATAAACTGCATGGGAATCCTGCTCGCTAAATATAGCCACTAATACATTGGCTCCGGTTACCTCCTTTCGTCCTGATGACTGGACGTGGAAAACAGCCCGTTGAAGTACCCGCTGAAAACCTAAAGTCGGTTGGGTTTCACGCTCAGCACCATCCGCAATTAAAGGCATAGTCTCCTCCAAAAACTCGGCAACCTCCTTTTTTAGAGTATCTATGTCACTGTTACATGCCCTTAGGACAAGGGCAGCGGCAGGATTATCTAAAATCGCCAGTAGCAAATGCTCAACAGTTATGAATTCATGCTTACTGTCATGGGCGTTTTTAAAAGCTGTATTTAAAGAATATTCAAGCTCTTTGTCCAACATAATTTTATATCCCAAAACTCATGCTTGTTCCATTGTACATAGCAATGGATGCTGATTTTGTTGTGAATGTTCGTTAACTAACTGTACTTTGGTTTCGGCAACATCGCGGGAAAATACCCCACATACTCCAACACCGCGAGTATGAACATGCAACATAATTTGCGTTGCCTTTTCGTCGCTCATTCGGAAATAATTTCTTAATATTTCAACTACAAAATCCATTGGTGTGAAATCGTCATTCATTAGCATTACCTTATAAAGCGGCGGTCGCTTTAGTTTGGGCTTTGCTTCCTGGACAACCAAATCACCTTCGATTGATGTTCTTTCTTGATCTTCTTCAGACATAAACTTTGTGAGATTACATTAGTGACTCTCCCGTTGGAGCTCAACCGCCCTTTTATACCGGTAGACCCAGAAAGCTACCGTGTCTATTTCTTGCACAACTTCATCAGCCTATTACAACGAGGTTCCGTGCGTATGTCAATTTAGATTTCAAATGAAAACCTTAAAAAAGATTGAGCATTCGTCCTTAGATATTGGATTGATAAGTCTTTACTATCAACATCCAGTGTTATCACCTTGTTTGATTGTACCGTATTTCTTGTAGTTCTTAAGGGCCTTTTTTCAAATATGCAGAAAATATAGTTATATATACCTCTTGCGTTCAAGAATACCCCATTTATAACACGTCTTTTTTTGCGAATGGCGTCGTTGCAAAGCCTTCCAATAGCCTGCTATTGATGCGCCTTTGCGCCTAGCCCTTCACGAAAACTGACGCACTCTAAACGGGGCATTCTCAAACGCGAAAGGTATAGTGTATACTCACTCTACTTGGTCTTTCCTGATAATTCCTGTATCGATCACTTCCTTGACTAAACTTGAAACTGGCTAACTAGTCCATTGAGTGATATCGCAAGTGATTCGACCTCCTTACTAGAAGCGGCAGATTGCTGTGCACTTGTTGCCGTTCTATTGCTTGCTGAACTGAAGTTTTCAGTACTTTGTGCAATTTCCGCAGTAACTTTAGTTTGTTCGTTGACTGCACCTGAAATCTCCGTATTCAAATTTGTGATCTGTTCAACTGCATCGTTAATTTTGACCAGTGACTCGCCCGCTTGTGTCGACTGAGTGACGCTCACTTCACAAAGATCACGACCCTGCTCAATAACATCGACTACCTGCGATGTGTTTACCTGCAGCTTCTCAACCATTTCTTGAATTTCTTCAGTGGACTGCTGGGTCCGGCTGGCAAGTGTTCTGACTTCGTCGGCTACAACCGCAAAACCACGTCCTTGTTCGCCGGCACGGGCAGCTTCAATCGCTGCATTTAAGGCCAATAAATTGGTTTGATCGGCAATGCCTTTAATAACATCGAGAACAGAACCAATTTCCTGACTATCATTGGCAAGCTTTTGAGCTGTGCTTACAGCCCGATCCATCCCGTCTGCCAGTTGGCCAATCGCCCCAATGGTTCTATCGACTTCAGTTTTTCCGGATGATGCGTGTTGCTTCGCATCCTCTGCAACACGAGCCGCATCATTGGCATGTCCAGTGACACCTTGAATTGAAACAGCCATTTCCTCCATTGCCGATGCTGTTTGTTCAGTTTCCTGTTGTTGTTGCAGTGTATCGTTACTGGTTTGGCCGCTCGCCACGGAACTCTCGTGAGCCAAGTCCTTAATTTGGCCGATGGCCTGAGCCATTTGATTAACTACGATTTGAATCTTACTGGCAAACGCATTAAATCCCTCGCCTAGCTGATCAATTTCATCAGATCCGTTTATATCGAGACGGCGGGAAAAATCGCCATCTCCCTTTACAATTTCATGTATTTCTTTTGTAGCATGGCCAATTTTATCCAATACATTTTTAAGTAAAAACCAACCCACACCCGAAATAACTAAAAGAAGGCTAATGATAAAGGAGCTAAGTAGGGTAATCGCACCACTCACTCTATCAGTCAGAGTGTCTACCTGTTGTTTCGCTAGTTGTTGATAGGTTTCATTCAGTGTGTCTAATGCATCCAATGTTGGCTTACTATTGGTTTTTACTGCAATAACGTCTTTTAAATAGTCGTTAAACCCACCTTCGATATTATTCAATGTCAGTATTGCAACCACCAATACGAGTAACCCAAACAGGGCATTACCCAAGAACAGGAGACTAAACTTTTGCTTTATAGTTAATTTCACACAGATCACCTTATTATTCATCTAGGTTCAAGTATGGTTCATTTTTGAACTTTGTAAACTCGTGAACCTGCTACCCATATTGATTGCCCTATGAAAAGCAGCCTTTCTTAGCACTGACAAAATGAAGTAAAATCCAACTCTATATGAATGGAATGGAATAAACCTGATGATTTGGAATCCTCATGTCACAGTTGCAGCAATTATTGAGCGAAATGAAAAATATTTACTGGTGGAAGAACGCATAGATGGCAAAATTGTCCTCAATCAACCCGCAGGGCACCTGGATGATCAAGAAAACCTGATTGATGCGGTAGTCCGTGAGGTTTTGGAGGAAACGGCATGGCATTTCCTCCCAGTGAACGTCATTAATATTAGTCTATGGCGAAATCCTGAAAGTAATGAAACTTTTCTTAGAACTGGATTTTGCGGCAGTCTATTGGAATTTGCCCCAGATAGGGAGCTTGATTCTGATATTATCCGGACGGTCTGGCTAACCCACAAAGAAATAATAGCTAATCAGGAACGTCTGCGCAGCCCTTTGGTTTTAGAAAGCATTAGTGACTACCTGGAAGGCCAGCGTTTCCCCCTTTCTATCTTGAAAACCGTTAGCTGACTCTAAATTCAACAATGTCTCACAATATTACTGTCGGCATCTCGGGTGGTGTTGACTCTTCGGCAACTGCCCTGAAACTTCTGGAAGACGGACACGACGTAACCGGCTTGTTTATGAAAAACTGGGAAGAAGATGATGATACCGGCCAATGTACCGCGTTGGAAGATCTCGCGGATGCCCAGCAAGTCTGCGACAAATTAGAGATCCCCTTAAAAACTGTTAATTTTTCTGCGGAATACTGGGAAAATGTTTTTGAAATCTTCTTAAGTGAATATCAAGCCGGGCGCACACCGAACCCCGATATTCTCTGCAATAAGGAAATCAAGTTTAAAGCCTTTTTGGATTTCGCTACCGACTTGGGTGCTGAGTTTGTTGCCACCGGCCACTATGCTCGAATAGCGCAAATTGATGGACAATACAGATTATTAAAAGGACTCGACAAGGGTAAGGATCAAAGCTATTTTCTTTATACCCTTGGGCAGCAGCAGCTTGCTAGTTCTCTCTTCCCCATTGGTGGGATGCAAAAATCCGAAATCCGTAATCTGGCAAAAAAAGCCGGTTTCAATAACCACGACAAGAAAGACAGTACCGGCATTTGTTTTATTGGTGAACGAAAATTCCGTGAATTTTTACAGCGTTTCCTTCCGGCTCAACCGGGTGAAATGCAATCGCCGGATGGCAATGCTATTGGCCCCCACCAAGGATTGATGTATTACACCCTCGGCCAGCGGCAAGGACTGGGTATCGGCGGTGTAAAAGGTGCTACTGAAGAACCCTGGTATGTACTGGATAAAAATCTTGAGGACAATATTCTCATTGTTGGACAAGGACACAACCATCCCTTGCTTTTCCATGATATGCTCGAAGCTTCCACTTTGGACTGGGTATCTGATCAACCTTTAAAGAACGTTATCAAGTGCACAGCAAAAACCCGATATCGGCAAATGGATCAACCTTGCACAGTTTATCCCTTGGATAAAGGCCGTTGCCGCGTTATCTTCGACCAACCTCAAAGAGCTATCACTCCCGGCCAATCCGTGGTCTTTTATCAAGACGAAGTCTGTCTGGGTGGAGGAGTAATCGAAAGTGCAATGGACTGTGGACAGAAAAAATCGCTCAAAGCCGGTTAATCGACACCTGATTTTGATGCATCCTCTTTAACATCCCCTCAATTTCCAATAATACATATGACTGCTCTTACTGCGATTTCGCCCATCGATGGCCGCTATGCCGATAAAGTTAGCGATCTCTGTCACATTTTCAGTGAATACGGACTCATCAAATACCGGGTTCAAATCGAAATCCGCTGGCTGCAAGCGTTAGCTGCGGAATCAGATATTACGGAAGTTCCCGAGCTTTCCAACGCAGCATACCAACTGTTGGAATCACTGATTGCTGATTTTTCCGAAAGCGATGCCCAACACATCAAGGACATCGAGAAAAAAACTAATCATGACGTCAAGGCTGTCGAATATTTTCTCAAAGAAAAAATTGCCGATAATGAAGAACTCATGAAAATAGGGGAATTCATTCACTTTGCCTGCACATCGGAGGACATCAACAACCTTTCTTACGCAATCATGTTATATGAAGGGCGATCGTCCATTCTTTTACCCCAAATTGACCAACTCATTGGTACACTAACCCAGTTAGCCCATACCTATGCTGCCGATGCCATGCTTTCCCGAACCCATGGCCAATCGGCCACTCCATCAACGATGGGCAAGGAAATAGCCAACACCGTCTATAGACTCCAACGCCAGCGGGATCAGTTAGCTGTAATACCTGTTTTAGGGAAAATCAATGGAGCAGTAGGAAATTACAATGCCCATCATGTCTCCTACCCGGAAATTGACTGGCCCGCATTCACCAAAAATTTTGTAGAGGGGCTGGGATTACAGTGGAACCCTTACACCACTCAGATTGAACCCCACGACTATATTGCCGAATACTTCCACGTCTTGACTCGCTTTAATACGATACTACTGGATTTTAACCGGGATGCCTGGAGCTATATCTCACTAGGCTATTTTAAACAAAGGGTTGTAGCCGGTGAGGTGGGGTCATCCACTATGCCACATAAAGTAAATCCAATAGATTTCGAAAATTCGGAAGGCAATCTCGGTCTGGCCAATGCGATTCTAAACCACCTTGCTGAAAAACTGCCTATTTCCCGCTGGCAAAGGGATTTGACTGATTCAACCGTACTCAGAAATATTGGTGTAGGAATAGCTCACACTGTAATAGCGATCAAGTCGAGCCTTAAAGGTATATCGAAACTGGAAATCAATAAGGAAATCCTCGCGGCTGATCTGGATCAAAGTTGGGAGGTGTTGGGAGAAGCGGTTCAAACGGTCATGCGTAGGTATGGAATTGAGGAGCCGTATGAAAAGCTAAAGGCATTGACCCGAGGCAGCGGCATCGACGCTGAAACCCTCCAAAGTTTTATAAAAAACCTGGATATCCCGGAATCTTCGAAAAAGGAATTGTTATCTTTGACACCGACAACTTATATAGGTCAAGCCGAGGCAATTGCCCGGAAAATATAGCTGTACTAGGAGCCTGTCCGAGAATAGAAGCCGCAGCGAGGGAAATCCATTTTGAGTCAGATTTTTCGATCATTTGAGGCGAATAGTGGGTCTATTTAACGAAAATGATCGGGAAATCTGGCCAAAATGG
>JAZGGE010000156.1:0-2304 GCA_036480195.1 Methylococcales bacterium | reverse complement strand
GGACGTATCGTCGTTACCGGCATGGGAAAATCCGGTCATATTGGTGGGAAAATTGCTGCAACCCTCGCCAGCACCGGAAATCCTGCTTTTTTCGTCCACCCTGGTGAAGCCAGTCATGGTGATCTTGGAATGATTACCAAAACTGACGTCGTACTGGCTATTTCCAACTCCGGTGAAACAGGAGAGTTGCTTACGATCTTGCCGATTATAAAACGTCTTGGCGTACCACTTATTGCATTGACTGGTTGCTCAACATCGTCACTTTCCCAGCAGGCAAATGTACATATCGATGTTAGCGTTCAGCAAGAAGCTTGCCCTCTTGGACTGGCGCCAACTTCCAGTACAACAGCAACTTTGGTCATGGGCGATGCATTAGCCGTCGCATTATTAGAAGCCAGGGGATTTACCCAAGATGACTTTGCACTTTCCCACCCTGGCGGAATTTTAGGCAAACGGCTTTTGTTAGAAACAACTGATATCATGCATACTGGTGAAGCGATCCCAGTCGTCACAGAGACAGCAATGATCCGGGAAGCCCTCATGGAAATAACTGAAAAGAAATTGGGTATGACAGCTATTATCAACGAACAAGAACAGATTGTAGGTGTATTTACCGATGGCGACCTAAGGCGAACATTAGAAAAAAACCTGGACATCCATACCACGCCCATTACCGAAGCAATGACCCGGGGCTGTACCACGATTAAAACAAATACCCTGGCCGCAGAAGCTATGAGCATAATGGAGGAAAAGAAAATCAATGCCTTACTCGTTGTAGATCATAATAACTATATTGTTGGTGCACTAAATATGCATGACTTAATCAGAGTCGGGATTGTTTAGACTGCAGACTCGCTGTCTTCAAATGTCTCTTAAATAAATTTAAATAATGGAAAAGATTCACCAAAAAGCAAAAAAAGTACGGCTCGTTATATTTGACGTCGATGGTGTCCTCACCGACGGGAAGCTATTGTTCGATCTGCAAGGGCGCGAATATAAAACCTTCCATGCCCGTGACGGTCATGGCATAAAGTTGTTGCGTAAATCCGGAGTCGAGGTGGCCATTATATCCGGAAGGCGTTCAGAAGCCGTTGAAATGCGTATGAAAAGCTTGGGAATCGAACATATTTACCAAGGCTACGAAGATAAATCCCTCGTTTTCGATGAATTATGTGGGAAATTAGGTGTTACCCCGGAACAAGTCTCACACGTAGGTGATGATTTGCTTGATCTCCCGATAATGCGCAAAGTAGGTCTCGCCGTAGCGGTTCAAGATGCACACTTCAGCATACTGGAATATGCTCATTGGCAAACCAGTTTACCTGGCGGTTGCGGTGCGGCACGGGAAGTCTGCGATCTCATTATGCAGGCACAAGGAACCTTACAGCCGGCCATCGACGCCTATTTATACGTATAACATTGAAAGTAATATCCTATTTCCTATTGCTTGTAACTGCAGTATTGACATTCTGGCTCGCCAGGCATCTAAATACGGATTCAAATACCATACTTTCAGATCACACGCGCAGCCCTGATTATTTCAGTAAAAACTTTAAACTGACGGAAATGAATCCAGATGGTTCACCAAAACAAACCCTTGCCTCCAAACATCTTACCCATTATGACGATAATAATACGACCAACCTAGAACAACCGATCCTCACTTTATTTGATCCAGTAATGCCACCCTGGATCATCCGTTCGGAAATGGGCAATATATCAGCAAATGGTAAACACATTAATCTGGATGGAAAAGTAACCATTGATCGCGCAGCAAGCCGAAATACAAAGGCAATCAAAATTATTACTCGAAACTTGAGGGTGCAGCCGGAAATAGAGTATGCCGAAACGGATGAAGCCGTGGAAATTATCGCTCTGCCCCAACGCATTAAGGGAATCGGTATGCAAGGATATTTTACGAAAGACGCTCTTAAATTATCTCTGCTATCAAACGTACAGGGTAAATATGAAATTGAATAGAATTCTAGCAACGCTCACCCTTCTTGTGATCTTTTCCAATGCCAACGCGCTAAAAAATGATTTCGAACAACCCATCTACATCGAAGCGGATGACGCCACTTTCGATGAAAAAAAAGGCGAAAGCACCTATACCGGAAAGGTACAGGTAACCCAAGGTAGTATGCGCCTTAAATCAGATCGACTAGTCGTTTATACCCGCGACCAGAAAGCTGACAAAATTATTGCAACGGGTAATCCGGTACGTTTTCGGCAAACACCAGAAAAAGGTAAAAAGGAAATCAAGGGGAAATCTCAACGGGCAGAATTTTATGCAACCCAATCCCG
>JAZGGE010000155.1:0-59156 GCA_036480195.1 Methylococcales bacterium | reverse complement strand
GAACGACTTGCTGATGTCATGCTCGTTGAACAAATTTCTTCCACTGTATATCGCTATGTTCTGCGACCACTTGATATTGACACGGAGCTTCCTGTTGAGTTTAGTTATTCGGCAGGTCAGTATGCAGAACTTCAAATACCAGGGACGGAGTTGACGCGCGCATTTTCTATGGCATCGATTGAGAGTGACAATAATGGGCAGCTTGAGTTTATGATCCGTCTCATTCCCGAAGGTGAGTTTTCAGAGCATCTAAAAAATAGTGCTGAAGTAGGGCAGCGGGTCAATTTTAAAGCACCATATGGGATTTTTGGTCTACATAAAACGGAGCGTACTCGTTGTTTCATCGCTGGTAGTACAGGGTTGGCTCCGCTTATTTCGATCTTGCGTGAGATGAAACGATCAGGCGATCATACCGAAGCGCACCTCTTCTTTGGCATGGGTGATATTGATGCAATGTTTTATGAAAAAGAATTGATAGTACTTGAAGAGAGTATGCCAAATCTCTCATTACATTTGTCGCTAATGAACCCTTCTGCTGACTGGGTGTATGAAAGAGGTTCTTCTGTGGATATTTTCAAAAAGATCGTTACTGATTTTAAAGAAAGTCCTGATGTATATATCTGCGGCCCCGGGCCGATGATAGATGCTGCATTAGAGGTTTGTGATGAACTGAATATTACCCATGATCAGATTCATCATGAGAAATTTGTTGCTAGTGGTGATGAAGAGATATGAGCCATATATAGGTTCTGTCTTTAAAAGCCCCGGAATATTGACAAACCATAAACCAATAAAATATGGATCGCCTCCCACAGGATGAGCAACTACTAAAGGATTTTTCATCTGAGATAGAAAGATCGTGTCGCGATCTGGAGCAATCTGCACAATACCTTTCCAAAGATTTGAGTGATGAAATGCTGGAAGAGCTTAATGATTGTCTTAACGGGGAACTTTCCCGGGTAGATGAAGAAGCTCTACGTTCCGAAATGGGCTGGACTGAAAAAAAATTACTCTGGACGTGGGCACGTCTACAGAAATTAAAATCTTTACGACGTGAGGTTGCGCGTGACTGGATGCGGAATCACAGCTTGCAAGGTAAATTAGGCGAAAAGGAAAAGAAATAGATGGCTAAACAAGTAACATATGGTTTAGATGCAATTCGTGATCTGATCACCGGTATCAATTCATTGGCTGCACCTGTTGCAGTTACTTTGGGGCCGTGTGGGCGTTATGTTGTACTGGAACATATGAGTAAACTGACACCTGTTATAACAAAAGATGGTGTGACTATCGTTAAAAACATGTCGTTAAAACGGCCAACGGAGGAGTTGGGTGTTAAATTACTGAAACAGGTTGCAGGTAGCGTTTCTGAACAGGTTGGTGATGGGACAACTACAGCAGTTGTTTTGGCGAGAGAAATTGTTATTGAAGCAATGAAAGCTGTTATCACAGGCGCAAATCCAGAAGGGGTTAGGCGAGGTATGGCTGATTTCGGTAGCGAGGCGATTCAATTACTAGTTGAAATGGCAAGGCCATGTGAAGACATACTTTCCATTGCACATATTGCATCTGTTGCAGCGAATGGTGATAAATCAGTTGGAGAGATATTTGCTAAGGCTTGGCATGCCGTCGGCAAAGCCGGTGTTATCCAGGTTGAGTTGGGAAACAGTATTGAGGATGTCCTTAATATTGTACTTGGGACTGAATATGAACAAGGTTATTTGAGTGCTCAGTTTGTGACTGACAAGGAAAGACAGGTTACTGAATTTGATAACCCCCTGATACTGATGTACGACCGAAGTATAGAAGCTTTCAGCGAACTACTACCAGTGCTTGAAATAGCAAAATCAGAGTCACGACCGCTAGTCATCATGGCTGACGATGTTGTTGGAGAAGCGCTGGAAGGATTGATCTTGAATCATGTTAGTGATACCCAAAAAGTAGTTGTTCTTAAACCACCCTTATTCGGTGAAACGCGATTAAGTGCATTGACTGATATGGCGATATTAACAGGAGGTAAAGCCGTATTTGAAATAGAGGGTGATCTTCTTTCAAAGGTTGATCGATCATATTTAGGAGAGGCTGAACGTATTTATGTTACTTCTGAGACCACTTTGATCACAAATCCGTTAGGTGATAAGGAAAAGATCCAGGAGAGGATCAATTATTTACAGAGTGAAATTGCTAT
The DNA here is from genome assembly GCA_036480195.1 of Methylococcales bacterium. GTDB lineage: Bacteria > Pseudomonadota > Gammaproteobacteria > Methylococcales > JAZGGE01 > JAZGGE01. The sequence goes on along the minus strand of JAZGGE010000155.1, from coordinate 56,968 downwards.
GGGAGATCTAGGTTCAAAATCTCCAACTGGTAGAGCTGACTTTATTGAAAAGTTAGAAGAACGCATTGAGCTGCTTTGTGGAGCAGTTGCAACTATTGAAGTTGGTGGAGCGACCGAGATTGAAATACGAGCCAGAAAAGTATTGATAGAAAATGCATCAAATGCAATTCAGGCAGCAACAGAATTTGGCGTTTTACCCGGTGGAGGATCAGCACTGGTGCGTGTGCGGCAGATGCTTAAGGAATTACATAGTGCAGACCCAAGTGTTGAGCTTGGTATTCACGCTGTCCGAGAAGCAATGGAAGTGCCGATGCGGCAAATCCTGATTAATGGTGGGCTGCGCCCTGATACAGTTATATCCCGAATCGAAAGTTCTACTGAGCCTTTTTATGGCTTTGACCTGTCGAAACAACAATACGGTGATTTATATGAAATGGGTGTCATCGATCCGTTTAAGGTTACAGCAACTGTATTGCAGTACGGTATTGCTATTGCCACAGCGGTTCTCAATTCAGCGGCGTTGGTGACTGAAGGAGATGAAGAAAGAATGTTTTTAGGCGATGTTGAACTACATGAAGGATTCAATGCAAAGTTGGCTGGTGAAGAACGTATCAATGATTTTAGAAATGCTGGTTATTTTGATGATTAAAAAAAATGAGTCACTAAATTATAAAAGTTTCTGGAGCAGACATCCTTGTTAATAGTTTGATTAGCCAGAACTTAGAGCATCAGATATTATGAGGCTAGAAAGATAAAAGTGACAATGGTAGGTTTAGATCCTCTACAAGAAAATTGGGTATATTAGCTTTGTGGATATAGTGCTTCCTATAGAATGTGCTTCCTGTATTAAGATTAATTGAACGAGGTTGGGAGATGCACACATATAATGTTTTAATTGTTGATGACCAACCACTATTCAGGGAAGCACTGAAAAATATTATAATGGCAGGCTATCCGGGAAGTAAGGTGAGTGCTGTTGGTAACATTGAAATTGTGATGAAGATTGTCGAGGAGGGGAGTAAGTTAGATCTGTTGCTGCTTGACATTGATAGCCCCTATATAAATGGAATGAATAGTTTGAGAGCTTTGAGTAAGGTCGCACCTGAGATTCCGATCGCAATCTATTCTACAGCTCAACATAAGGAGCTTTTGCTGCAGTGTTTTAATCTTGGTGCTATCGGGTTTATTCCCAAGTCGTCTCGGCGCGATCAAGTTACTGAAGCACTAAGTCGAATTCTCTCTGGTGAGTACTATGCTCCATCCAGGATTGTTCGCGGCAGCGACACGTTGTCAGAAAATAGTAGTAACTCTTCCACCCATGAACAAATTTCTCCAGAGCTTCTTTGCTCACTCACTCACCGTCAACTTACTGTACTTGAGCGACTGTCAAAGGGTGAGTCCAATAAAGAGATTGCAGAATATCTGAATATTGCTGAATCTACAGCAAAAACACATGTTTCTGCCATTTTGCACAGGTTAAACTTACATAGTCGAACTCAAGCAGCTCTCTATACAAGTGATTTTCAGTTCGATGAATATCTTAAGCGTTAACCTTAATCCATTTCTACTAATTGATTAGAAAAACAGGAGACTATTGATGAAAAAACTTAAGACTGACGAACCAGCCTCAGGTAATGTACAAGAGATTTTTGATGAGATAACAATTCATTTTGGCATGGTACCTAATTTCTTTAGTGCTCAGGCCGAAGCGGATCCTGCATGGCTTGAATTGAATTGGAGCAGGTGGAAAGTCATCATGGGGCAGGAAAGATCACTGGATCGAAAGACAAAAGAGCTAATTGCTGTTGCTGTTTCGATAGTTAATAATTGCGAATATTGCACACTGGCTCATGAGGCCTCTGCTCTGATGGTCGGTTCTAGTGAAGAAGAGATCATTGAAATGAAAGAGGTTGTTGAACTTTTTTCAAGCTTCACAAAAATAGCAACTTCATTAAATATTCCTTGTGATATTACACCTGCGATGGTTAAAGAAAAAAAATAACTATCCAGTGATATTGTTAATGAAAGCCCTGTGAGAATAAGTATACGGGCAATAATGACATTTGATGAGAAACTAAGAGTAGCTTTCTTGTTTATGCCCATAGATACTTGTGAAGTCACAAATATCTATGGGGTCGTTTTAGTTTAGGTAGTCTAGTAGTTGATAGATGTACTAAGCACTATCCTTTTGCAATATTAATTACTTTCAAAGAAGTGAATTCATGCAATCCCTCTTTACCCCATTCAATACCTAGTCCGGACTGTTTCATTGGGCACATTGGTATATTGGGGCCAAATGCTGTGTGTTGGTTTATCCAAATTGTCCCGGCATCCATTTTTTCTGCAATTGTGTGGGCTTTTTCCAGGTCATTTGACCAGACAGAACCACCCAGTCCATAAGGAGAGTTATTAGCATGAGCTAAAGCTTCATCAACATCCTGGAACTTTATGATCGGAAGGACAGGGCCAAATGGTTCTTCATCGACAAGAGGTGTTCCGTTGTGGATATCTTTAACAATCGTTAGCGGGATAAAGTATCCGGGTCCATCTAGGATCTCGCCACCGGCAATGACAGTTCCATCGCGATGACCACTCTCAATATAGCTTTTTACTTTTTCGTACTGTGCTTTGTTCTGCACTGGGCCAAACTGTGACTGGCTGTCCATCCCATCACCGACGATTGCTGCATTTGCTAGATTTGCGAGTTCTTGACAGAGTTCATCATAGACCTTTTCCTGTACATAGAGACGTTTCAGGGCTATGCAGGTCTGTCCGCTATTGATAAATGCAGATCCAAAAATACGTTCTGCTATCGCTTTAGGATCCACATCATCCAAGACGATCGCGGCATCATTTCCACCTAGCTCTAATGTCAGGCGTTTGAGGGTTGGGGCTGCACTTTCCATAATCTTTCTACCGGTCTCCGTTGACCCTGTAAAAGAAATTTTGGCAATGCCCTTATGAGCGGTGATTTTTGCACCAAGCCCCTCGTCATCAACAAGTATGTTGACTAAGCCAGGTGGGACAATATCTTTAATCAATCCACCGAGAATAGCGGTCGTTATTGGTGTGGTTGGTGCTGGCTTTAGAATGAGGCTGTTGCCCGCCAACAGAACGGGTGCAAGTTTATAAACAGAAATCAGGAACGGAAAATTCCAGGGCATGATTCCCGCAATGACTCCCAGAGGAACATGATGAATCTCAACACGTTGCTCATCATTGTCGATGAGTATTTCTGGTGTGATCGACATGCTGGCAAAATGGCGACAGAATATAAGGGCAAACTCAACCTCCATCTCTGCTAGCTGGAGAGTCTTTCCTTGTTCCAAGGTTAGAGCGGTAGCAATTTTTTCCTTATTATCAGCAATAGTATCGGCAATTTTTATAAGCAGTGCCTGCCGTTCTTCCATAGAGCTATTTTTAAATAAATGAAATGCTTTTGTTGCCGCACTGACAGCTTGTTCCAGTTCTTTTTCTCCCGCAGTGGTAACCGTAGCGAAAACTTGTTCGTTGGCCGGGTTAATGATGCCTAAGGTTTCTCCGGTCTGTACTAGTTGGCCATCGATGAGCAGGGGGTAATTATTCATGAGTGGTTCTCCAATAATTTTTTCTTATGTTAGAATCTAACATACGCTTGTTTGCTTGAAAAGCACCTTGGATAAATTGTGAAGAAGAGGTAGACAGAGCGTATATAAATCACTTTAGTTATTGGTGATGTGTGCGATGAAAGTAAGTAGAAATGTACTCGTTTTTGTTGCCAGGATTAGATCGCAATCAGGTAGGCATTACCATTTTGTATTCAGTTCCATCGAGTATAATCATAGCCGCTGGCACAATAAAACAGAATTTAAATCTACCCTGAAGGTTTGCTGGTTTTTTTAGGTTATATAATTATAGGAGCTGCAGCTCTGATTAATAATACTAACTCGGTTCTTTGTTTGTGGAATGAGAAATCCATCTTTGCCAGTTAAGTTTTTTCAAATTACAATTTTTTAAATACTACTAATTGTGGATACGCTAATTATTTTCAGATAAATTTATCCATGTTTCAATCACTGTATCTGGATTGAGTGAAACACTTTCGATACCTTCTTCCATCAGCCACTGAGCAAAGTCAGGATGATCAGAAGGTCCTTGGCCACAGATCCCTATATATTTTTCTTCTTTTTTGCAGGCTTTTATTGCCATACTGATCAGGGCTTTCACGGCAGGGTTGCGTTCATCAAAACTTTCGGCGATCAAACCGGAATCACGATCCATTCCGAGTGTTAGCTGGGTTAGATCATTCGAGCCTATCGAAAACCCGTCAAAATACTCAAGGAATTTTTTTGCCAATATTGCATTCGAAGGTAATTCACACATCATGATTACGCGTAAGCCATTTTCACCACGTTTCAGGCCATTGTTTTCCAGTAACTGGATCACTTGTGCCGCTTCATCAACGGTACGCACAAACGGCACCATTATCTGAACATTGGTTAGCCCCATGTCTTCACGCACTTTGAGTAATGCCTGACATTCCAGTTTAAAACATTCTCTAAAATCTTCAGAGATGTATCTGGCAGCCCCACGGAAACCGAGCATTGGGTTTTCTTCATGCGGTTCAAATTGATCGCCACCCAGAAGATTATAATATTCATTAGATTTAAAATCTGACAAGCGCACAATAACCGGGTTTGGAGCGAATGCAGCGGCCAGAGTTGCGATCCCTTCTTTCAGTTTTTCTACAAAATATTCAACAGGATTTGAGTAGCCAGCAATCTTCTCAAGAATTTTTGCCTGAACATCTTGTGACATACGATCATATTCCAGTAATGCTTTTGGATGAACACCGATCATTTTATTGATGATGAATTCAAGGCGGGCCAGACCAACGCCATGATTAGGATAGCTTGAAAAATCAAAAGCGCGTTCAGGATTACCAACATTCATCATGACTTTGAGTGGAATGTCGGGCATCGAGTCCAGTTCAATCTTTGAAAGTTTATAATCGAGCAGACCTTCGTAAATCAAACCGGTGTCGCCTTCGGCACAGGAGGCCGTGACCTCCTGACCGGAGCTGAGGTTTTCCGTAGCGTTATTACAACCGACAACGGCAGGTACGCCCAATTCTCTGGCAATAATAGCGGCATGGCAGGTTCGACCACCGCGATTGGTGACGATAGCAGACGCACGTTTCATCACAGGTTCCCAGTCCGGATCAGTCATGTCAGTCACCAACACTTCACCTTCGATGAGTTGATCCATGTCTGTGACATTATCAATCACGCGTACTATGCCGCTACCAATCTTTTGTCCAATACTGCGCCCTTCAACCAGCACATTGGATTTTTCCAGTAGACGATAACGCTCTATAAATTGTCCCGAATCACGGCTCTTTACTGTTTCGGGTCGTGCCTGAAGAATATAGATTTTGCCATTGTTACCATCTTTGCCCCACTCAATATCCATTGGGCAGCCGTAATGTTTTTCAATAGTCAGTGCGTGTCGCGCAAGTATTTCAACATCTTCATCAGAGAGAGAAAATGTTTTTCTTTCAGCAGGAGGCACTTCTATAATAACTGTTGGCTTAAATGCTTGATCGTTGAAAATCATCTTTTCTGCTTTACTACCCATTGCACGTTTCAGAATCGCAGGCAGGCCTTTTTCGAGATTTGGCTTATAGACATAAAATTCATCAGGGTTCACCGATCCCTGCACGACACATTCTCCCAGACCGAAAGAAGAAGTAATAAAGATGGAGTCCTGAAAACCAGATTCTGTATCTAACGTAAACATGACGCCGCTGGAGGCGAGATCACTGCGAACCATCTGCTGTATGCCAGCAGAGAGAGCAACCTGACTGTGCTCAAATCCTTGATGAACACGATATGAAATCGCACGATCATTATAGAGCGAGGCGAACACTTCTTTTATGCGATTGAGCACATTTTCAATACCGCAGATATTCAGAAAGGTTTCCTGTTGCCCGGCAAACGAAGCATCCGGCAAATCCTCGGCAGTAGCAGATGAGCGAACAGCAACCGGAACCTTATCACCAGCCTCTTGTTCGAGTTTTGCATAGAATTCACGTATCGCTTTTTCCAATAAAGCAGGGAAGGGAGCTTCCAGCACCCACTGTCTGATATCAGAACCACATTGCGTTAATGCAGAGATATTATCAACATCAAGTACATCTAATGCTGAATCGATACGATCCTTGAGACCTTCGTAGGAAAGAAATTCCAGAAAGGCTTCTGCCGTAGTTGCAAATCCACCTGGTACCAAAACACCCGATCCAGATAAGTTTGAAATCATCTCGCCTAATGAGGCATTTTTCCCACCAACACGATCAACATCGTTCATGTTTAGTTGGTTTAAATTAATCACATAATCTTTCATATATAATACCGGGCCGATCAAAAAAAATTCTGGTTCAAATCATGAAACGAACTGCATTCTATATCTCCGATGGAACCGGTATTACGGCAGAAACTGTCGGGCATACTTTATTAACGCAATTTGATTCAGTTAACTTTGAGCAAGTTGCTATACCTTTTACTAATACATCATCCAAACTTTCTGTTGCCATCAATAGAATTAATACACTAAATGAGACATCAAAATGTCGCCCCATCGTTTTCAGCACCCTGACAAATGTAGACTTTGCCAGGCAGCTTGAAAAAGAATGTAATGCACTTGTCCTTGACGTGTTCAGCGCTTTTGTTAAACCACTTGAATCTGAACTACATCAGCAGTCTTCTTACGTCACAGGCGTTTCACATTCCCAGGCTGATCGCCGTTCTTATGATTCGAGAATGGATGCTATTAATTTCTCACTTAATCATGATGATGGCGCTAGCCTTAAGCATCTTGATAAATCTGAGGTCATCATTATCGGTGTCTCTCGCTCGGGCAAAACACCAACATCTGTTTTCCTCGCTATGCAGTTTGGTATTCGTGCTGCAAATTCACCGTTAACGGATGATGATCTGGAATCTGATAGCCTGCCAAAATATATCCGGGCATACCGAAACCGCTTATATGGTCTTACTATCGATCCTGAGCGCCTACAACAGATCCGCCAACAACGCCGTCCTGATAGTCGTTACTCCTCGCTGGCACAATGCCGTAAGGAAGTCCGAAGTGCTGAAGAATTATTTCAGCAGGAACGTATTCCTTACTTGCATTCTACGGATCATTCTATTGAGGAAATTGCCACCCAGATTATTCAGGATATGAAGCTAGAGAGACGATATTATTAATTGTTCCTTTATAGTCATAAATGCTATCGGCAATTAATTAATAGCGATCTTATTCAGTATGTTTTGTACCTCCGAATACCTATAGATATATTTTCCATACTCTCTAAATATAAATAATTGGTTTGGACGTTTAGCCTGTTCGTTCTCCGATAGGAACGAATTTAAGATTTTCCGGACCATAATAATTTGCGCTGGGACGAATAATCTTTCCATCTTCTCGTTGTTCAATAACGTGTGCCGCCCATCCAGAAGTTCTGGAAATAACAAACAGCGGGGTGAACATAGCTGTTGGAATATCCATTAATGAATAAGAAACAGCCGAGAACCAGTCAAGATTCGGGAACATTTTTTTCTCTTCCCACATAACCGATTCCAGACGTTCTGCAACATGGTACATTTTCAGGTTATCGGCCTCTTCACCTAAACTTTTAGCGACAGATTTTATCACTACATTTCGAGGATCACCCGTGGTGTAAACAGGGTGTCCAAAACCGATGACAATTTCTTTTTTAGCCATTCGCTCACGGATATCGGCTTCGGCCTCATCGGGAGTGCGGTAACGTGATTGAATTTCAAAAGCTACCTCATTAGCACCTCCGTGTTTCGGGCCACGCAAAGCACCGATCGCACCTGTAATGCAGGAGTGCATGTCTGAACCTGTTCCGGCTATAACACGAGCTGCAAATGTTGACGCATTGAACTCATGTTCAGCATAGAGGATCAAGGAAGTGTCCATAGCACGAACCCATGATTCATTAGGTTTTTCCCCATGCAATAAATGTAGAAAATGACCACCGATAGAGTCATCATCGGTTTCTACTTCAATACGTTTGCCATTGAAAGCGAAGTGATACCAATAAAGTAATATAGAACCAAAACAGGCCATCATTTTGTCGGCAATATCACGTGCCCCAGCATTGTTGTGATCATCTTTTTCGGCCAATACATTACCTAAAATTGAGCTACCTGAACGTAAAACATCCATCGGATGTGCAGATGCCGGAATTAGTTCCAGTACAGATTTTACTGTTGTGGGTAAACCACGCATAGAACGTAATTTTGTTTTATAGGCATCTAATTCGGACTGAGTAGGCAGGCTATCGTGAACCAGCAAGTGTGCGATTTCCTCAAACTCACAAGTTTCTGCAATATCTAAAATATCGTAGCCACGATAGTGCAGATCATTACCAGACAATCCAACAGTACAAAGTGTTGTATTTCCTGCAGGTTGGCGACTTAGGGCAACCGATTTTTTAGGTTTTGGTTTTTTTACTTCTTGTTCAGACATTTTTATTTCTCTCCATTAGCAAATAATTCATTAAGTTTTTCTTCAAATTCGTGGTAACCAAGATAATCATAGAGATCGGTTCGAGTCTGCATTGTGTCGATTACGTTCTTCTGTGTTCCTTCTTCTCGTATCGTGGTATAGACATTTAGAGCTGCCGCATTCATCGCACGGAAAGGCGACAGAGGATAAAGCACCATGCTGACATCGGCTCCGGCTAGTTCATCGGTATTAAATAGTGGTGTTGATCCAAACTCGGTAATATTGGCAAGAATTGGTACGCCGACCGCTTCTGAAAATTGTTTATACATGGAGAGTTCAGTGATGGCTTCGGGGAATATCATATCTGCACCAGCTTCAACACAGGCACAAGCTCTATCGATTGCAGACTGCAGACCTTCAACTGCAAGCGCATCGGTTCTGGCCATAATCACAAAATCTGGATCTGTCTTAGCATCCACCGCAGCTTTAATGCGATCAACCATTTCTGTTTGAGTAACAATGGCTTTATTAGGTCGGTGGCCACAGCGTTTCTGTGTGACCTGATCTTCTATGTGTACCGCAGCAGCACCTTCTCTGATCATTGCCCGCACAGTTCGTGCAATATTAAATGCACCACCCCAGCCAGTATCGATATCAACCAGCACTGGTAAATCAGTGACATCAGTAATTCGGCGCAAATCAATTAATACATCTTCCAGTGAGGTAATTCCCAGATCAGGTATGCCACATGAACCTGCGGCAACACCACCACCTGAAATATAAAGAGCTTCAAAGCTCGTTGCCTCAGCCAGTTTCGCATGATAGGCATTGATGGCTCCAATTATTTGTAAAGGTTTTTCTAATTCTATGGCGAGTCTAAATCGGGCGCCAGGTGACATATGTTTCATTTATTTATACTCTCTTGACACATTTATTTAGCATAAGGAATAATATTATTACTGTCTGTACCGAGTTGTTTTAGAACATTTAATCGAGAAGCCTTGATATGTCTGCGCATCAGAATTTCGGCCAGTTCGGCATCCTGTGCCTCCATTGCATCAACGATATTCTTGTGTTCTTTCAGGGCATTATTGGAACGTGATGAACTCGGCATACCGAATTGGTACCGATAAAGTCGATGTAAATAATAAAGCTCGTTACAGAGCAACGAGATTAAATGAGTATTCTTGCTGGCCTGGATTATCCGGAAGTGAAAATCAAAATCCCCTTCCTTTTGAAAATAAGCATGCCCCTGGTCTTTATGAATACCTATCTTGTGTTGTTCAAGTAAATCTCGTAGGCCGTTAATCTCGGGTTGCGTAATTGAGTATGCTGCTTGTCGAGCTGCTAAACCTTCGAGTACTTCACGGATCTGGTAAATTTCTATGAGCTTTTGCTGAGAAAGATCCACAACGCTTGCACCAACATTCGGGAGGCGTTCAACAAGGCTACATGCTTCCAGTCTACTCAGTGCTTCCCGTAAAGGACCACGGCTAATTCCATATTCTTTTGCCAGGGCAGGTTCACTTAGTTTACTTCCGGAAGGAATTTCCCCTACAACAATCGATTCACGAAGTTTATGAAATACATCTTCGGAAATTGAAGATGTTACTGTATGTTTTTCCAGAGATTTATCCATGATATTTATTCATATTGTTGACAATAATGGTAGATATTAAGTTTATGATTAGACAAATGTCAAATAAATCGTTAAATTGTCGACATAATTAAAATATTCATGGTCTTGAGAAATATTATTTTGATGGGAGTTTGGGAGATGGTTCAAAAAGATATAAAGAGCAATCAGGTATTTTGATAAAGTAATTGCTAACTATAGAGATGCTTTTAGTTTTTATATTCAAAAAAGTAATCTCGGATTTAACTGATAATGATCAGCATTAGTTGAGCTACAATATGAACACTGAAAACCGCAAACCCCTTCCCGGTACCGATCTGGATTATTTCGACACCCGTACTGCTGTAGAAGCGATACAACCTGGTGCTTATGACACATTGCCATACACTTCGCGTGTGTATGCCGAAAATCTAGTGCGTCGTTGCGATCCATCTGTGCTTACAGACTCACTTAAACAGATCATCGAACGTAAGCAGAATTTAGATTTCCCATGGTATCCGGCTCGTGTTGTTTGTCATGACATTCTTGGTCAGACGGCATTGGTTGATCTGGCTGGTTTGCGTGATGCTATTGCTGATCAAGGTGGTGATCCTTCACTGGTGAATCCGGTGGTACCGACGCAATTGATTGTTGATCACTCTCTTGCAGTTGAACATGCTGGTTTTGAAAAAGATGCTTTCGAAAAAAATCGGGCGATAGAAGATCGTCGGAATGATGATCGTTTTCATTTTATTAACTGGACTAAAGATGCATTCGAAAATATTGACGTCATTCCTCCGGGTAATGGCATCATGCATCAGATCAATCTGGAGCGAATGTCTCCTGTTGTTCATGCGCGAGACAGTGTTGCATTCCCTGATACATTGGTTGGAACCGATAGCCACACGCCACATGTTGATGCGCTGGGCGTAATCGCCATCGGTGTCGGTGGTTTGGAAGCAGAAAGCGTAATGTTGGGACGAGCTTCATATTTACGTTTACCCGATATCATCGGTGTTGAACTGACTGGCAGACGTCAACCAGGTATTACGGCGACAGATATTGTTCTGGCAATCACTGAGTTTTTACGTAATGAAAAAGTGGTTTCTTCTTACCTGGAATTCTTCGGCGAAGGTGTGCCAGATCTAACGCTGGGTGATCGCGCAACGATCTCTAATATGACACCAGAGTTCGGTGCAACAGCGGCGATGTTCTATATCGATCAGCAAACGATCGACTATTTGAAACTGACTGGTCGTGAAGATGAGCAGGTCAAACTGGTCGAAACTTACGCTAAAGAAACTGGCCTCTGGGCTGATAGCCTGAAGAATGTCGAGTACCCTCGTGTGCTCAAATTTGATCTCTCTTCGGTTGGACGAAATATCGCTGGGCCTTCTAACCCGCACCGTCGGGTTTCAACCAGTGATCTTGCTAAAGAAGGTATTGCAGGCGTGGTTGAAAATGAAGAAGGATTGATGCCGGATGGTGCAGTGATCATCGCCGCGATCACTAGTTGTACCAACACCAGTAATCCACGAAATGTGATCGCCGCTGCTCTTGTGGCGCGTAATGCCAACAAACTTGGGCTGACGCGTAAACCGTGGGTGAAATCTTCGCTGGCACCCGGGTCGAAGGCGGTACAGCTTTATTTAGAAGAAGCTAACTTATTAACAGAATTGGAAACACTGGGCTTCGGTATCGTGGGCTTTGCCTGCACAACTTGCAACGGAATGAGCGGCGTATTAGATCCGGTGATTCAGAAAGAAGTCATTGATCGTGATCTCTATGCGACAGCGGTATTGTCCGGAAATCGTAACTTCGATGGCCGAATCCATCCATATGCAAAACAGGCATTTCTTGCATCGCCACCGCTAGTGGTCGCTTATGCTATCGCTGGCACGATCCGTTTTGATATTGAAAATGGCGTGTTAGGTAATGATAAAGAAGGTAACTCTGTCAAGCTGAAAGATATCTGGCCAAGTGATGAAGAGATCGACGAGATTGTCAAAGCCAGCGTAAAACCGGAACAGTTCCGTAAAGTTTATAACCCGATGTTCAAAGCTTCGGTTGATAACGGTGAGAAAACTGATCCACTGTATGACTGGCGTCCACAAAGTACTTATATCCGTCGTCCTCCCTATTGGGAAGGTGCGTTGGCTGGTGAACGTACGATGAAAGGTATGCGTCCGTTGGCCGTGCTTCCGGATAATATTACGACGGATCATTTGTCACCTTCGAATGCGATCATGCTCGACAGCGCAGCGGGTGCTTATCTCGACAAAATGGGCTTGCCAGAAGAAGATTTTAACTCCTATGCTACGCATCGTGGTGATCATCTCACTGCCCAACGCGCTACTTTCGCCAACCCGAAACTGATGAATGAAATGGTCATGGAAAATGGCGAAGTCAAACAGGGATCGCTGGCTCGCGTTGAACCAGAAGGTGAAGTAATGCGCATGTGGGAAGCGATTGAAACCTACATGGAACGCAAGCAACCATTGATCATTGTTGCCGGTGCTGATTACGGTCAGGGATCTTCTAGAGACTGGGCTGCCAAAGGTGTTCGACTGGCGGGTGTCGAAGTGATCGCGGCGGAAGGTTTTGAGCGAATTCATAGAACGAACTTGCTCGGTATGGGCGTACTTCCATTGGAATTCAAAGCGGGTACTAATCGTAAGACATTAAAGATCGATGGGACTGAAACTTTCGATGTGATCGGTAAACCTGCTCCACGTGCTGATCTGACATTGATTGTTAATCGAGCCAACGGTGAGCAAGTAGAAGTACCGATGACTTGCCGTCTTGATACTGCAGAAGAAGTTTCCATCTACGAAGCTGGCGGCGTGTTGCAACGTTTTGCACAGGACTTTCTTGAATCGACTTCGTTTTAATTGATCAGGAGAATAATCTTATGATACACGTACCCCAGATCAAGATTCCAGCCACCTACATGCGCGGTGGCACCAGCAAAGGTGTATTTTTCAGCCTGCAAGATTTGCCCGAGTCTGCACAAGTCGCTGGCGTTGCCCGCGATAATTTATTGCTACGCGTGATCGGCAGCCCCGATCCTTACGGCAAACAAACCGATGGCATGGGCGGCGCAACATCCAGCACCAGCAAGACAGTCATCTTGTCGAAAAGTGTTAAGACAGATCACGATGTTGATTATTTATTCGGCCAGGTCTCCATCGACAAAGCCTTTGTTGACTGGAGTGGTAATTGTGGAAACCTGACGGCAGCAGTTGGATCATTTGCGATTAGCAATGGTCTGGTTGATGCGGATCGTATTCCGGAAAATGGTGTTGTAGTCGTGCGGATCTGGCAAGCCAATATCGAAAAAACCATCGTCGCCCACGTACCGATCACCAATGGTGAAGTGAAGGAAACCGGTGATTTTGAACTGGACGGCGTGACCTTTCCTGCAGCAGAAGTACAGGTGGAGTTCATGAGCCCAGTGGATGCTACCGATGCCATGTTCCCGACAGGTAATCTGATCGATGATCTGGATGTTCCAGGAGTCGGCACATTCAAAGCCACCATGATCAATGCTGGTATTCCAACGATATTTCTGAACGCCGAAGATATTGACTATACGGGCACGGAGTTACAGGAAGCGATCAATTCAGATGAAAAAGCTCTGACCATGTTTGAAACCATTCGAGCTTATGGTGCAGTTAAAATGGGCTTGATCGAAAATATAGAAGAAGCTGCCGGACGGCAACATACGCCGAAAGTGACTTTCGTCGCCAAACCACAGGACTACACATCATCAAGCGGTAAGCTGATCAAGGCATCAGATATTGATCTGAATGTGCGCGCACTGTCCATGGGAAAACTGCATCATGCCATGATGGGTACAGCTGCTGTTGCCATAGGCACTGCGGCAACCATTCCCGGTACGCTGGTAAACCTGGCTGCTGGAGGCGGCGAACGTGACTCTGTTAATTTTGGACATCCTTCGGGGACATTGAATGTTGGGGCTGAAGCCAGTCAGAATGACGGTGACTGGACGGTCAAAAAAGTGGTGATGAGTCGTAGCGCCCGAGTGCTGATGGAAGGATGGGTTCGTGTACCAGGCGATGTTATTTTTGTTTGAGAATAATAGATTCCTTTTGCTGAGATGTGTAAGAGAGATAGATGGGGTGGTGAATTAAAGGTTTGTAGATCAGACAATCCTTATACGATAGTTATGTTCGTGGCAAAAAAACGTGCCCATAGGCACAGTTATGAAAAGCGATTCTCACCAGATATGATTGTGTATAAACAGGATGCCAAAAAAAATCGGTGTTGGATATAGCATTATTCTTCGGTAAACATGCCTGATAGAATCAAGCGAACTCATAATTTCATCCCTGAATAATTTTCAACAAAGTACGACAAGAGAATAAGGTACAGCATGTCAGCACAAGAAACCGTAAAAATTGATAAAGAAATGATAAACAACACCGAAATCCGTAGTAACTGGACACGGGAAGAAGTTGCAGAGCTTTTCGATCAATCACTTTTTGAAACGCTTTTTCAGGCACAAACATTACACCGACAATATTTTAATGCCAACGAAATCCAGCTGAGCACATTGCTAAATATAAAAACAGGCGGTTGCGAGGAAGATTGTGCCTACTGTCCGCAAAGCATCAAATACAATACCGACGTAGAACCAGAAAAACTAATGGATCTGGAAGCAGTAAAAATAGCGGCACAGGCAGCAAAAGAAAAGGGTGCTAGTCGATTTTGTATGGGCGCAGCCTGGCGCGAGTTGAAAGATCGTGATCTGCCAAAAGTCACCGCTATGATCAAAGAAGTGAAAGGACTGGGTCTGGAAAGTTGCGTCACGTTGGGAATGATCACCGCAAATCAAGCCAGCACAATGAAAGAAGCAGGTCTTGATTATTACAACCACAACCTCGATACTTCTGAATCCTATTACGAAAATATCATCAGCACGCGCAGTTATCAGGATCGCATCGACACACTGCAAAATGTCAGAGATGCGGGTATCAATGTCTGCTGTGGCGGAATTTTAGGCATGGGCGAAAAAGAAGAAGATCGCATCGATCTGTTGCTATCTTTGGCGAACATGACCAAACATCCGGAAAGTGTCCCGATCAACGTATTAGTAAAAGCAACCGGAACACCACTGGAAAATGAGCAAGATATTGATCCCTTTGAAGTCGTCAAGATCATCGCCGTTGCCAGAATTATGATGCCAGCCTCCATGTTACGTCTCTCTGCCGGAAGGACAGAAATGAATGACGAGCACCAGGTTCTCTGTTTTATGGCTGGAGCCAACTCAATTTTTTATGGTGAAAAATTACTGACAACCAGCAATCCTCAGCATCAGCGCGATCAGGCTTTGTTGCAGCGTGTTGGGATGAAACCAGCTTAAAAAGGTTCCACAATTGTATACTGAAAGCTTTTTCATCATGACTGAGTTCTAGTACTGCCTGAATCTCTTTCAGAGATTTAGCAGAAAAGGTTCAAGCAGTTTGCTTCTCATCCACATTTACAAATGTGATCTAGATTATTCTTTCAGAATACATTACAGCTTATATATCCATGCTAATAACAGACCACAACTCACAGTTTACGTTAAGGTAAATATGTGATAAAACAATCGTTAAATAGTTTTATAAGAATCAGGAAAATATAAATATGCATGAAGATCTGGGATTTGGAATAACATGTATTGATACAGAGTATTGTCGTGAAAAAATGGCTGCATGTTATTTAATTCAGAATAATAATAGAGCTGCAATTGTAGATACGGGTACAAATTTCTCTATTCCCAATATTTTGGAAGTCCTGAAGATAAAAAACATTAGCATTTCTGATGTCGAATACGTGATCCCTACTCATGTACATCTGGATCATGCAGGAGGGGTAGGAAAGTTAATGAGACTGTGTCCGGAAGCTCGTCTTGTTATTCATCCCAGAGGAGCATCTCATATGATTGATCCTACGAAGCTGATTGCAGGATCGATAGCTGTCTATGGTGAAAAGGCTTTTTATAAAAATTATGGAGAGCTTGAACCTGTTTCTGAGGATCGTGTCATTCTGGCTGAAGAAATGGCACTTGATCTTGCAGGCAGAACCTTGCTATTTCTAGATGCGCCAGGCCATGCCAGGCATCATCTCTGCATTGTAGATGAATACAGTAAAGGAATATTTTCAGGTGATGTATTTGGTGTTTCTTATCGGGAATTTGATTCTGGTAAGACACCTTTTGTTTTCCCTCCAAGCACACCTGTACAGTTTGATCCGGATGCCTGGCATAACACGCTTGACAGGTTAATGACCTATAGCCCAGAGCGAATGTATTTAACTCATTACAGTATGGTGACGGATATTAAGGAAATGTGTTCACGATTACATTTTTTGATTGATGAATATGTAAAGATAGCCAAGGAACATATTAATAGTTCCCACAGATATCAGAAGATACACAAAAAAATGTCTGAATTACTATTATCTGAAATCGCAGCTTGTGGGTGTGGGTTAAGTGAACAAAAAATATTAAATATCCTATCCATTGATCTTGATCTGAATACGCAAGGGTTAGAAGTTTGGCTGGATAGGCGCCAGCACTTAAATTGACAGTCGTAATGAGAAGAAACATAAATGAATTTAGTGGAAACTTTCTCTGCGATACTGACAAAAGTGTACTTTGTGTGATTGATTTACAGAAACGGTTATCTGCAGCGATGCCTGAGAGGGCTATGAGTCGTATAACGCAGAATATTAAAACATTATTAGGAACTGCCAGTATTATGGGCGTACCTGTTATTGTAAGTGAGCAAAGCACCTACCTCCTGGGAAGTGTAATTGAAGAGGTAATAGATTGCCTGCCCGAGAATACGACTTATCTAAAGAAAACAAGTTTTTCTTGATTGTGGTGAAAAAGAATTTTTAAAAATATTAAAAAGATTGGGACGTAATCAGATAATTCTCACAGGGTTAGAAGCCCATATCAGTATAATGCAAACTTCAATAGAGCTGATAGAGAAAGGTTTTGATGTTTTCGTACCGGCAGATACCACCGGCTCACGGTATTTGGAGAACTATAAAGCTGGTTTGAGACGTATGTTACATACCGAGGTTACTATAACAAGTTCCGATGCTACAAATTTCGAATGGTTAAGGAATGCCAATCAAGAACAATATGAAGTTATTACGAGACTGTAAATAAAACGGAGTAAATACTTATGACCACAACAGTGCGTTATCTTCACCATCCCGCTTCTCAACCATGCAGAGCTGTTCATCAATTTATGCTCGAAGTTAATATCCCTTTTGAAGAGGAAATTATTAATTTAATGGATGGTGTAAATGAGGAGCAAAGCTTCAAGGATAAATACAATCCAACAGGCCAGGTGCCGATCCTTTGTGATGGAGACTTTGTTGTATGGGAGAGCTCGGCTATAGCTTTCTACCTGAATGAAAAGCATGAAGTGCCAGACAACTGGTTTGGAGCTAACACACAGCAAAAAGCCAGCATTCAGCAGTATTGTCACTGGCACACTTCATCTCTTCGCCGAGGAGCTGGTGCATTTTTCTATACACATTTTGCGGAATGTATTTGGGGTAAACAAGACTATTCTAGAGAAATTACAAAAGGAAGGTATATCCTTGATGATTCAATGGCGTATCTGGAAGCTTGGCTCACTAAAAACAAATACCTTTGTGGTAACGAGATTAGTTTCGCAGACTTGTTGGCATATCATGAGTTAGTTTCCCATGTCGCTGGAGCTATTCTTGGTGATACGGATTGGCAAAAACATCCTAAGATCAAGCAGTGGTTTGATACCATCAGCGAACGCCCCCATTCAAACACGGTGAATGAGATAATTATGCAAATCGGGGCAATGCGCTTAGCAGGCGAACTTATCCCGATGACTCGAAAAACCTCCCTGGCAAAGGGAACGGAAATTATGCCCGGTGATTATAGTTAGAGATTATATAAAGGAGTTATCCTTCAACGAGATTGCTTAGGATCCGTCGTGAATAACTATAGATTAGAGCATTTTCTGTAACATTGTTACTGAAAGTGGATTCAGTATAAGATGTATTTATAACACTATAAAACTTTCAGGAGATAGTGATGAAATCAAATGTAGGTGGGGTTGATAAAAAATTACGAATAGTTGCTGGTCTTGCCATTATAGGCTGGGGTGTAGCAACTCAAAATTGGTGGGGCGCTGTCGGGGTTGTTCCATTGTTAACAGCTGTATTAAATTTCTGTCCGGCCTATCCAATTCTTGGTATTAATACCTGTAAAAAGTTAACCTGATAAATATATATACATTCTTAAGCGCTGTAGTGGATCAGACTCGATCTGACGGTTGCCCGTTTCTTCGTGTGTCTGTTAGATTAAAGCTCAATTCCTTTCTGGGCTTGTACTCCGGCTTCAAAGGCATGTTTGATCAGGTTTATCTCACTGACGGTATCGGCAGCTTCAATCAGTTTTTTCGGAGCCCCTCGTCCAGTGATGATCACGTGTTGTCGTTCTGGTCGGGATTGTAGATCTTGTAATACTTTTTCCAGATCCAGTAATTCCAAATCCAGTACAATATTAAGTTCATCGAGTATGATCAAATCAAAACCCGGGTTGGTTAACATAGATTTTGCAATTTCCCAGCCACGTTCTGCCGTAGCAATGTCACCTTCCCGATCTTGCGTATTCCAGGTATAACCGTCACCGGTGACGTGGTATTCGACTTCATCAGGGAAACGGCTAAAGAAACGTTCTTCGCCTGTGCTCATAGCTCCTTTTATAAACTGCACTACGCCGCAATGCATCTTGTGTCCTAAGGCTCTGGCAACCATACCAAATGCTGAACTACTTTTGCCTTTCCCACTTCCGGTCAGGATTAAAATCAAACCTTTTTTTTCTTTTGCATTTTTGATTCGAGCATCTACTGATTTTTTATTTTTCTGCATTTTTTGTTTGTGACTTGTATTATCATTATTCATTTGCGGAGCCTCGATATGTTGGATTGGTCATAAGTTTTATGATGGAGTATTCGTGCATTATAGGTAAAATCAATTATCTATCGTATAGATTTTTTAGAACTCTTTTTGCAGGAATAATGATGAAGATTAATTACACTACAAAAATATTTCAGGTGCAAACATTATGGAAATAAAAAATAAGAATTTTCTGATCACGGGAGGAAGCTCGGGTCTGGGAGAGGGAACCGTAAGGGCACTGATTGAACTTGGTGCGAACGTTATTATTGCTGATCTTAATGAAGAAAAAGGAACTGATTTAACAAATGAACTGGGAGATAAAAGTCGTTTCGTTAAAGTTGATGTTTGTGATGAAATCTCTACACAAACTGCTATTGATATGGTGACGACAGAGTTTGGAGGGTTACACGGTGTTGTGAATTGTGCGGGTATTGTTGTTGGTCAGAAGGTGCTTGATCGTGACGGTAATCCATTTCCACTTGAGCTTTTCCGGGCTGGTGTTGAAGTTAACCTGATAGGTACTTTTAACGTGTCACGTCTGGCATCGAAAGTGATGACAGAAAATGAGCCTGATAGTGGAGGTGAGCGTGGTGTGATTATTAATACAGCGTCGGTTGCAGCATTCGAAGGCCAAATAGGCCAGGCATCTTACTCGGCATCGAAAGCGGGAGTGACGGGAATGACGCTTCCAATTGCCCGTGAGTTAGCGCGACATGGTATTCGTGTTATGACGATCGCACCGGGACTTTTTGAAACACCCATGTTGGCATCTTTACCAGAAGAAGTTCTGGAGTCACTGGGGCAACAAGTGCCTTTCCCACCCCGTTTAGGCAGGGCAGAAGAGTACGCCATGCTGGCTATTAGCATATTCGAAAACCCGATGTTAAACGGTGAAACGATCAGGCTCGATGGTGCGATACGTATGGGAGCAAAATAACTTAAGCTACAATATTAACTACCCGCATGGTCAGAGATAAATTATTTATTTGTTTAAGGAACTAGAATCACTCTAGATTAATTATTGGACTGATATCTTTTTTCATAGTTATTACTACGGCGGTCGTAGATAATTGTTCACTGCCTAGTGTCAGCAAGGATAAGTATGGTAGATGGATTATAGCTAATGTGCATTAAGTACAGCTGTGATACTCTTAATATAGATGACAATAGAAGCTCACAGATTCAAATTATTTTATTTCAATACTAACTAATGAAAAAACAGTCTTTTACAATATCAGAACTAGCCGAAGAGTTTGATATAACGTCCAGAACACTGCGGTTTTATGAAGAACAGGGAATTCTTTCACCTGATCGGAAAGGAAATAGACGTCTTTATAGTCGTCAAGATCATGGGCGAATAAAAATGACTCTTAGAGGCAAACGCCTTGGTTTCTCACTTCTGGAAATCAAAGAGATCATTGAAATGTATGATTCTAAAACAGGGCAGGTTGGCCAGTTAGTTCTCTTCCTCAAAAGGATTCGTGAACACGTTGATATGCTAGAGATACAAATTGAAGATATTCATCTTACGCTGTCTGAACTCAAACGCTTCGAACAGCACTGTGAAGACTTATTAGATAAAAAGAACAACCACAGTCCCAATGATAGTTGATACATTAATATTTTTACTACCTCCAAATAAGCCTATAACTTTACTCTAGATTTACCTTAGTTAGCTAATATTCTGGGGAATAGTCTCGATTGTATTGCAGGCAATTTAGGCTCTAAGTAGCGCATGCCTACTTTGTCCGAAAGTGGTTTCATCGCATTAGAAGCTATCATTCTGGACAGAACTCTATTTAATTTTTGGACTAATACTTCCTGAGTTTTACTGGCAACGTAGCCCATATTGAATCCAACAGGATGGACATAAGCGGATTCCTTGATCTGGGAGTCCGGGTGGTTTTTTTTGTAGGCATCAAAGCGATGTTGTTCGATAAGTACAGCATCGATTGATCCAGATTCCAGCGAAGGTAATATATGCTTTCCGGGTATGAAATGGTGTATCTGCGAAACCAGCTTTCCTTTGTCAGCCATCATTAATGAGGCATCTGCCAGAGTACCTTCCTCGCTGCCAATACTGAACTTGTTCAGATCTTTCAGGTGTGTGATTTCAATGGCCTTTACAGAAGGACTAAACAGTACAGTCAATGGTGCAAAGTGATAGGGAATGGAAGCAACCAACCCAGTAGTTGTCACCTTAACAGGAGGCTTTCTGCCTTCTCCATAGAGTTCAGGTAGTCTAACCTTATCAACGAAAGGTTTATCCAGCAAAGGACGATATAAAGGAAAGCCGGCGACGACATGACAGGCGCCTGAACTCAACAACCCATTAACTTCGTAATGGTAAAATGCCTCATCATCGTCTTCACTTTTGAACCAGACGATCTCCAGCTTGTGTTTAAGTTTGCCAGCTAGTTTTCTGGAAAGCTCGACATCGAAACCAGTGGGTATTTCATCAATAATTTCAGAATAGGGCGGACTGCTAACAGGTAGGCAGACTTTCAAAGTCTGCACTCTGTCATTTGCCAATAAAGGGTTTGAGGTAATCAGTAAGCTTAAAATGGAAGATGCTCCTAAATATCTCATAACAGGAGCTCTCTTTTTTGGTTCACTTGCTTTGAGTTACATAAACAAAAACATCTTCAAGCTCATTTTCTTCGATCTTACCAGCCCATGCTGGCATATTCCCTTTACCGTTGAGTACAGAGTTAAAAAATCGTTCTTTTTCATCAGCAGGATAGTTGCGTAGATCAAAGGCTGCTGCGCCACTACTCTTCATATTGGCACCATGGCAGTGGGAACATAAGGCATGATAAAGATTATCACCTGAGCTGATTTGTTTTGCCCTAGCATCATTTACAGGCAGAGTTTCTGTAGATTCTTGACTTGCTGTACCGTCCTCAGTAGTTACAGGGGCTGCTGGAACAGCAGGTTTTGACAGTTCAACAGGTGCCGCAGCCTTCATTTTCGGTGCTACGAATTCTTGGCCACCTTCTTGATCCATTAAGGCAAAAGCCCAAATTGAACCACCCTGGTTGACGTTGGCTAACCGTTCGTCACCAATGATCAAGGCATAGGCTCCGCCCAGTCCACTGGCTACAACAACATACTGTTTTCCATCCAGAGAGTAGGTAATAGGTGGTGCGATGATTCCAGAACCAGTTTTAAACTGCCACAACTTATCACCATTTTCGGCATCAAAAGCATAAAACTCACCCGTTTGTGCACCAGTAAATACAAGTTGTCCCGCAGTTGATAAAGTGCCTCCATTCATTGGAACATCTGTTGGGAATTGCCACTTTGTTTTCCCAGTAAGCGGTTCGATAGCTTTGAGGTAGCCTGCTGGTCCATTTTTTGGAAGTAGCCACTCGAATTTCATGCCGATATAAAACACACCATAACGGTACTTAGGTTCTACTGGTGTGTAATTCCAACCCATATCTATGGTATTAGCATAAGCCAACTCAGTCAGCGGGTTATAAGACATAGCCGCCATGTTGTTGCCACCGAATGCCGATGGCCAGATTTCTACCTTTTCGCCGGTCTCCAGCATTTTTTTCGTGGTGTCAGACAGGATCGGACGACCCGTTTCCATGTTTATGCCGTCAGCCCAGGTGATTTTCTCAATGAACGGATTGGCTTGCAGTAGTTTTCCAGTTTCTCGATCAAGGACATAAAAATAGCCATTACGATTGGCTTGAATGAGGAGTTTACGCATTTTTCCATCGATTTCTTTCTCGATCAGGACTGGAGAGTTGACACCATCGTAATCAAACGGATCATTTGGTGTAAACTGATAATGCCAGATTAGCTCACCTGTTTTAGGACGCAAAGCCAACATAGAATTAGTGTAAAGATTATCACCTGGACGAATTCTTGCGTTCCATGGACCCGCATTACCAACACCCCAATAGACCAGATCCAGCTCTGGATCATAAGAACCCGTCAACCAGGTAGGTCCACCACCATGTTTCCAGGTGTCACCAGGCCAGGTGTCACCCCCCGGTTGATCCGGGCTGGGAATGGTATAGAAACGCCACAAGTGTTCTCCGTCATCGAAATTCCAACCATCAATGTATCCACGCGTTCCGAATTCACCACCGGAGACACCTGTGATCACAACATTTCCTGCAATCAATGGAGCCACGGTTATTGAAAAACCATCACTCATCTCCGCACTTTTACTACGCCAGTTTTCTTTACCTGTCTCAAGATCCAGAGAAACGACATAGCCATCCAGTGTCGTCCGTACTATTGCGTTTCCTTTTATAGCACCACCTCGATTTACAATACCGCAGCAGGCCAGTGTCTCTTTGGGGTAGTCAGCAGCTGTTTTCCACTTTTGTTGACCAGTGCGTGCATCAATCGCGAAAGTTGCATTATGTGTAGTGACATATATGACACCGTCTTTTATCAAAGGCTGTGTTTCCTGTCCACGATTGTCGCCCAGAGTAAAATTCCAGACCGGCACCAGACGCTTAACGCTAGTTTTATTAATCTGTTTTAGTGAGCTAAATCTGTTTAGATCAGAGCTCATACCATAGCCCGTGACTTCAGTGTCAGGTTGTTGCTGGACATTAGATATTTCCTTTTCTGATTTAACAGCAGGGCTTGTATCAAGAATTGCCGTTGTTTTTTTATGAATGTCAGGAGTTGCTTTTGTCTGCTCCGAATTATCTGCAGGATCATCACCTGAGCAGCCGAACATCATGCCGAGGAACAAAATGCCGGTAGTATTGATACAAAAATTCCGTAATCTTTTTATTTTCTTCATTTATTTTTTCTCAACCCAGAAAAGTTTGAATTATATTTTGTTCATGAATGATCTGTTTAAATCCGCCGGCATTTCGTGAAGAACCTTGGATCCAAATACCCTGAGATCACAACAATGACCATCGAACCGTAAACCAAAAAATACTTTCCGTCAACGTCAACTTTGAAATACTAAAATCGAAAGTGATGAAGAGCACCTGGATAGTCATAACCTTCAAATAATTCATGTTGTTAATGATAAGAGACAGCAAAGGGTGTTCCTGCAAAAAACTAAGACGCGCATTACGTGAACGTAAACTGATATATATAACCATTCCCTGTATATTGCCAGACGGATGGGCTTCACGAAGAGGCCTGATCGATGGGAGTTTCCGGAATAAAAATTGGGGTGTCAGATGGTTGTGGCAGTAAAGTCGATAGAAAAAAAGCAAAAATACAAAGCAATGAATCATGTTCGTTTTATCACGGCAGCCAGTCTATTTGATGGGCACGATGCTGCGATCAATATCATGCGTCGAATTTTACAGTCGACGGGTGCTGAGGTGATTCATCTTGGTCATAACCGATCTGTAGAAGAAATTGTTAACGCTGCAATTCAAGAAGATGTTCAGGGTATCGCGATCAGCTCTTATCAGGGAGGTCATGTTGAGTATTTCAAATTTATGATAGATCTGCTCAAAGAACGAGGAGCACCGCATATTAAGGTTTTTGGTGGTGGCGGTGGCGTGATCGTTCCGGAAGAAATTGCCGAGCTTGAAAAATACGGAGTAACCCGTATTTACTCACCCGAAGATGGTCAGGCCATGCAGTTGCAAGGCATTATTGACGATATGATTGAAAGAACTGATTTTGATCTTTCAGTAATGGATATCCCCAAAAAAAATACTGGTTTGGAAAAAAATGGTTATAGGAGCCTGTCGCGTCTGATCACTGCATTGGACGAAGGAAAGGTTGATGAAGTTCGACTAAAATCCCTCGCAAAAGAGGCTGGAAAATTTGGAAAAACACCGATTCTTGGAATTACCGGAACCGGAGGAGCTGGAAAGTCTTCCCTGACGGACGAATTGATTCGTCGTTTTAATCTTGATCTAAAAGATCTCAAGATCGCGATTATTGCCATTGACCCGACTAAACAGAAAACGGGTGGTGCATTATTGGGTGATCGTATTCGAATGAATTCGTTGAATGTTCCCAACGTTTATTTCCGTTCGATAGCCACGCGTGGCACCTCGGGTGAAGTTCCTGAATCATTAACGTCTATTATTGATCTGTGCAAGGTTTCTGATTTTGATCTGATCATTGTTGAAACACCAGGCATCGGTCAGGGTGATGCTGGAATTGTCTCGTATGTAAATGCTTCCATGTATGTAATGACACCTGAATTTGGGGCGGCGAGCCAACTTGAAAAGATTGATATGCTGGATTTTGCAGACATTGTCGCGATCAATAAATATGATCGAAAAGGTGGGCAGGATGCGTTGCGGGATGTTCGCAAGCAGTATCAGCGTAATAATGAGTTTTTTACCACCATGCCAGAAGATCTGCCTATTTATGGCACCATTGCATCAAAGTTTAATGATGATGGCGTGACAGCTTTGTACCAGGGACTTGTTGAACTCTTCAAAAGTAAAGATCTAAATCACAGGGAAGGTAATTTCTTTCCGCCTGTTGAAACAAAATGTTCAACCACGCGAACCGTCATTATCGCCCCTGAGCGGCAGCGCTATCTGGCGGAAATTTCCGAAGCTGTTCGAAGCTATCATAAGATGTCAGCTGAACAGGTGAAGATCGCACGAGAACGCCAACAATTAAAAGAGTCGAAAAAGATGCTTGAAGCATCTGGTAATGACAACAGTGATCTTGATGAGCTAATCGAAAAAAGGGACGAACGACTTGATCCCCGTTGCCGGAAATTACTCGAGATATGGCCACAGGTAAAAAAAGATTATTCTGGTGATGAATACGTTGTCAATATTCGTGTAAAAGAATTACGTACTAAAATAACTAACTATTCTCTGTCCGAAACAAGAATTCCAAAGGTTTCTTTGCCACGATTTGAGGATGAAGGTGAGCTCCTGCGCTTTCTACTGGAAGAAAATATTCCTGGTAGTTTTCCTTTCACAGCCGGCGTGTTCGCATTTAAACGGGAAGGTGAAGATCCGGCTCGAATGTTTGCTGGAGAAGGTGATGCTTTTCGATCCAATAAACGTTTTAAATATCTCTCAAAAAATTCAGAAGCAACACGTCTTTCAACGGCGTTTGATTCGGTCACTTTATACGGGAATGATCCGGGCGAGCGACCTGATATTTATGGGAAGATTGGTAACTCTGGTGTCTCGATTGCAACACTAGATGATATGAAAGTATTGTTTGATGGTTTTAATCTATGTGCGCCATCGACTTCAGTTTCGTTAACTATTAATGGCCCGGCACCAACTGTTCTGGCTTTTTACCTGAATGCGGCTATTGATCAGCAATATGCAATTTTTGAAAAAGAAAATAAAAGATCACCGACTGATGATGAAATGTTAAAGATCAGGGAATGGTCTCTGGAAAATGTCCGTGGAACAGTTCAGGCAGATATCCTTAAAGAAGATCAAGGCCAGAACACCTGTATTTTTTCCACTGAATTCAGCCTTAAATTAATGGGAGATATTCAGGAATATTTCGTCCATAAAAAAGTCCGTAATTTTTATTCAGTTTCAATTTCTGGTTATCATATTGCCGAAGCCGGAGCCAATCCCATTTCTCAACTTGCATTCACTTTGGCAAATGGGTTCACCTTTGTTGAAACATATTTATCACGTGGTATGGACATCGATGATTTTGCCGCAAATCTGTCTTTCTTCTTTTCAAACGGGATGGATCCGGAATATACCGTCATGGGTCGGGTTGCACGCCGGATCTGGTCTACCGCGATGCGTTTTAAATATGGTGCAAATGAGCGAGGACAAAAACTGAAATATCATATCCAGACATCCGGACGTTCACTGCATGCTCAGGAGATGGATTTCAACGATATTCGTACAACTTTACAGGCGCTGATCGCCATTAATGATAACTGCAATAGCCTGCATACTAATGCTTATGATGAAGCTATCACCACGCCAACCGAAGAATCTGTCCGACGAGCGATGGCGATTCAGTTGATCATCAATAAGGAGTATGGCTTATCTAAAAATGAAAACTCACTTCAGGGATCGTTTATTGTAGAGGAGTTAACTAACCTGGTTGAAGAAGCTGTTCTGCAGGAATTTGATCGGATGTCAGAACGCGGCGGTGTGCTGGGTTCGATGGAAACGGGTTACCAGCGAGGCAAGATTCAGGATGAATCGCTTCATTATGAGATGCTGAAGCACACTGGTGATCTACCCATCGTTGGCGTTAATACTTTTGAAAATCCAAAAGAAGATGAAGGAAAGACGATCGAGCTGGCCCGTTCAACAGATGAAGAAAAACAAAGTCAGCTGACGCGATTAGATGACTTCCAGGCTAGGCATAAAGATCAAAGCCAACACTACAGAAACAAACTTAAAGAAGCAGCACAAAGAGGTGACAATGTTTTTGCCGTACTAATGGATGCTGTACAGCATTGTTCACTTGGGCAGATTACCGAAACTTTCTTTGAAGTGGGCGGCCAGTATCGCCGAAATATGTAAGCCGGAATTATTGAAGGTTGTTCATTCTATTAGTTTAAGAGTGAAACAATCCCTTTCAACTGTTTAAAACCGTTAACCAATCGTGGTGATGGACGGCCAAGGAATGCCTCTGTAATACAATGTACCTGCTGGTTTTTAATTGCCTGCACAGATTGCCAGGATTCATTTCGATAGATCACATCTGGTCGATACTTCTCAAGACTGACACCACACCAGCTGATGACAATTGCATCAGGATTGAAAGTCAGAATTTCATGATCTTCCAGGGGTTTGCTTTTACAGTCTTGTTGTCCAAGTGGGTTGATTGCTCCTGCAGCGTTGATCAAGTCATTAACCCAACTTTGCTTACCGGGAGCTATGACGGGTTTTGGCCACCATTGCACAAGAATGGAAGGACTAGTTTCGGTAGAATTATTCTCGGAGAAGATTTCCCTACGCATAGATTCTACGACAGTTTCACCGCGATGACTCACGTCGAGCAGTTCGGCGATCTCGCGAATATTGTCATAAACATCTTCAAGAGAAACCGGTTCTGGTGCAATATAATTTAATCCGGCTTCTTCCAGCCGCTCGATGACTTTCTCATGACCGGGAACAGTCAGTGAGGCGAGCACCAGATCTGGTTTTAGTGCTGTAACTTTTTCAGTTTCGATATCCAGATCACGACCTACGCGTGGTAAATTAGAAACAATTTCTTCAGGAAAATCTGAATCAGCATCAACCCCCACCAGCATATGCCCACATCCAAGAGAGCAGACAATTTCAGTATTTGAACAGGTGAGGGAGACAATACGCATGATCACTGTATCTGTGTAAATTAAAGAAAATATAGATGCTAATTCTAGCATCCTGTGAACGTGACTTGTACAGAGTGTAGCAGGATTCAATTGAACATAATCTACGCTATACTTTCATACATGGAAACTAAACAAATCAAGTTTTGGGATAGTTATAAAAGCTCGGAAGAGGCTAGTGCAGCCTGGGATAAGAAAAGTAACGAGCTCAAAAACAAAGCACCGTTAAAAATTGGAAGAATGCGTTTTGATCTACCAGGTATTCGTTCCAGCACACGTAAAAATTTACGTTTCAAGGCGATGACATATTTAATGAAACACGACAAAAAACGTGTTTTTCCAAAGTATTTTCTAAAACAACCGATCACGTATGGCATTTCGATGATTCAGTCATATATGAAAAAAAAAGCCTATAAACGTGATGGTGATTTTTTTCTTTACGGGATAGAGAGTCAAGGTGAATTCAATGATCTTCTGCAAGATCAAAATTCAGTCCTCGCGGTTGGTTTTTCCTATTGCCATAAACCGTTCGAATGTCCCTCAGAACGATTCACAGAAGATTGTATACACGACGCAGAGAATCCGGTCTGTCGTCAATGTTTCATCGGTAAATGCATGAACTCCCTGCCTGACGAGCGAACGGTTCCTATGGTCATTCCAACCGTTCACTATATCGGTGAAAAAATGTTTGAGTTAACTCATCAACATCCGGACAAGAAAATACTGTTTATCATCACCGCTTGTGAGCTGACTCTGGAGATGTTTGCTGACTGGGGAAACATGATCAAGATCAGAGGCCTGGGAGTACGTCTTGATGGCATGATCTGCAATACTATGAAAGCTTTTGAAGCATCTGAAGAGGGTGTCAAACCCGGATTAACAGTGGTTTTAGACGACACAGAACAACAGGTTCTGGATCTACTGACGCAACGTAGAAATGCGGTCAGAACCGGCAGTTTTAGACTTATGGCAGGAGATTCTAATGAGTGAGATCAACATATACAAAGGGAGTTGTTTTTGTGGCGCAGTACAATTGACGGTCAGTGGCGAACCGGCCGGTATGGGCTACTGCCATTGTGAAGATTGTCGGTTGTGGTCTGCGGGTCCGGTAAATGCATTTAGCTTATGGGATTCGAAATCTGTAACCGTCACGCAGGGCATCGAAAATATCAAAATCTACAATAAGACTAATAATTCTTATCGTAAATGGTGCAAAACTTGCGGTGGACATATTATGTCAGAGCATCCGGATATGGGTCTCACAGATGTCTATACGGCGGTACTCCCAAATCTTCCGTTTGAGCCACAATTGCATGTCTTCTATTCTGAGAAGGTATTGAGTGTGAAAGATGGCTTGCCCAAGATGAAGGATCTGCCTGTCGAGATGGGTGGTTCCGGGGAAACCGTGCCTGAGTAAACATCCTGGCTAGTGCTCACACTGAATTGAAGCTGATAAGATGAAAACCTGTCACAGTACAAGGCATCACTATTATTGGTTCTGCTCATACATTGTGCACGACCAATAATCGTGTCTGTGGGTGACACCATTCTCTGATGGCCTTACAATCTTATATCGAACTCTAAAAAATAATTATTGCATACGTGATTCTGAAGCTTTTAGGAGATTGATTCCTTCTATTCAAAGGAAGAAAATGCGGTCGTGCTCAACCAATGCGAATAAAAAATTAAATTTCCTAATCATTAAATCTAGAAGGTAACAATGCCATTATCAACATCAATTAAAAGAGAACCAATGCATCATCGGGAAATTAATTGTTATAGCTATTTGCGCGAGGATGGTCTGTGGGATATTGAGGGTCATCTGGTCGATACCAAAAGCTATAAATTTGATAACCACGATCGTGGAACAATAGAACCTGGAACACCGCTTCATGAAATGTGGTTACGGTTAACGTTGGATGATGAGTTTATGATTCATGATGTCGAAGCTGTAACAGACTGGGGGCCCTTTAATATTTGCCCTGCTATCGTTGATAATTATAAAAAATTGATTGGACTTCAGATTAAATCAGGTTGGCGGCGTAGTGTACAAAAAGCCGTGGGCGGGGTGAACGGTTGTACACATTTAGTGGATCTATTAACGCCGATTGCCATCACGGCATTTCAAACCATCTATCCACTTAAAACTAAAGAACTTAATAATACAGAAATAATAGAGAAACCTTCTTTGCTGAGTACCTGTCATGCCTATGCTACGGATAGTCCGGTTGTTGAACGGCTTTGGCCAAAGCATTTTATTAGTAAATAATAATAAGCAAGATTACTCACGATACAAATTAAGGATAAAAAGATGGAACGTGATTTTATGGACTACGATGTTGTTATAGTCGGAGCTGGACCATCAGGTCTTGCTGCTGCTATACGACTTAAGCAACTTGCTGTGGATCAAGAGAAGGAAGTTAATGTTTGTATTGTCGAGAAAGGATCAGAAGTCGGCGCACACATTCTTTCCGGAGCAGTACTTGAACCAAAAACGTTAACCGAGCTGTTGCCTGACTGGAAAGAAATGGGCGCACCGCTGCATACTCCTGTTACAGATGATCAGTTTCTTTTCCTGACGGAAAATAAATCTTTTCGATTGCCCACACCTCCACAAATGCAAAATGAAGGTAATTATATTATTAGCCTCGGGAATTTATGTCGCTGGTTAGGAGAGCAGGCTGAGGAGCTGGACATTGAAATCTATCCAGGTTTTGCAGCGACAGAAGTTCTTTATGATGCTGATGAAAATGTGGCGGGTATTGCTACAGGTGATATGGGTATCAATAAGCAAGGTGAGCAAACTGAAAATTATCAGCAAGGTATAGAATTGCGGGCGAAACAAACATTGTTAGCGGAAGGTTGTCGAGGATCTCTCAGCAAAGCCATAATGGAAAAGTTTAATTTGCGTGATGGTGTCGATCCACAAACCTATGGGATCGGTATAAAAGAATTGTGGGAAGTCTCTCCGGATAATCATAAACCAGGTAGCGTGATTCATACACTTGGTTGGCCGCTAGATCAAAAAACTTACGGTGGTTCATTTCTTTATCATCTGGAAGAAAATCAGGTGGCG
Organism: Methylococcales bacterium; assembly: GCA_036480195.1. GTDB lineage: Bacteria > Pseudomonadota > Gammaproteobacteria > Methylococcales > JAZGGE01 > JAZGGE01. Next base: position 25,570 of record JAZGGE010000155.1, on the reverse strand, counting down.
GTAGGTTTTGTGATCGGTCTTGACTATGAAAATCCTTACCTAAGTCCTTTCGATGAATTCCAGCGTTTCAAAATGCATCCATCGATCAGATCAGTTTTTGAGGATGGACGACGAATTTCCTATGGTGCAAGAGCCCTGAACGAAGGCGGGTTTCAGTCGATACCGAAACTGACATTTCCGGGTGGTGCATTGATCGGCGATGCAGCTGGCTTCCTGAATGTAGCCAAGATCAAAGGTTCACATACAGCGATGAAATCAGGAATGCTTGCGGCTGAAGCTGTTTTTGACGCATTGCAAACTGAAAGCAAGAAGGAGTTACAGGCTTATTCAGACTCGGTGAAAGATAGCTGGATCTGGAGCGAGTTAAAGTCGGTCAGGAATATTCGTCCTGCCTTTGCTAAAGGTATGTGGGCAGGTCTCGTCTATGGTGGTCTGGATACTTATTTGCTACGTGGCAAAGCACCCTGGACATTGCATCATCATGCCGATCATGAACAGCTTAAACCGAAAGAAAACTATCAGCCAATTGATTACCCAATACCGGATGGCAAGATCAGTTTTGATAAGCTCTCTTCTGTACAGCTTTCGGGAACCAGTCACGAAGAAGATCAGCCTGGCCATTTAGTATTAACTGATCCAGCAGTGGCGATTGATTATAATTTGGCAAAATTCGATGCACCGGAGCAGCGCTATTGTCCCGCAGGCGTCTATGAAATCCTCACAGATCCGGATGGCTCGAACGCACGTTTACAGATCAATGCGGCCAATTGTGTGCATTGTAAAACATGCGACATCAAAGACCCGTCGCAAAATATTAACTGGACACCACCGGAAGGTTCGGGCGGACCAAACTATCCGAACATGTAATCTTCTTTTATGACCAGAGAAGAACTAGAGCTTTTTCTGCATCGGGAGATTCCGTTAACTCGTGCTATGGAAGTCTCTGTGGTACGAGCGGATGATACGGGAATTACGCTTAGTGCTCCGTTGTCTGTCAATAAGAATGATAAAAATACGGGTTTTGCTGGTGCGCTTGCGACTTTGACTACATTGTCAGGCTGGGCGCTTGTTAGCCATATTGTTGAAAGGCAGGATGGCAACTATAATGTCGTCGCATCTGAAAGTCAGATCCGATACCTGAAACCAGTGGTGACAGAGATTGTTGCGCAATGCGATATGCCAGAACCAGAATTAGTCGATGCTTTTTTGAAACGATTAGGTTCCCATGGAAAATCTCGATTGAATTTATTAGCAAGGATTGAGTGTAATGAAGCTGCTGCTGTTAGTTTTAGTGGCGACTATTTTGCGTTAAGAAAATAACCGATCAACTTGTTGTTCGCTTATTTTAGTCCGAGGAGCGCGCGATCTAAAATTGATCAAGCTCAAACGCTAAGGTAGCTTCAGAGCCATGCAGTATTGCTGCGATAAGACCGTGCGATCTTGGCATTATATGTCGGGCATAAAAATCGGCAGTGACGACTTTCGCTGAATAAAAACTGGCTTCAGAATCATTGCTATCAAGTTTTTCTTGTGCAACTTTGGCTGATTTAGCCATAAGCCATCCAGCAGTAACAATACCTGTTAGTTCTAAAAGTAAAACAGAAGCGGCTGCCGGTAATCGAGGATTTTCTTCCTGTGCTTTAAGCACCCAGTCAACGCCGTGTGATAATTGTTCGATTCCAGTGTTTAGATTGTCACGGATAACAGCCAGATTTTCATGCGTTAATCCTGCTGAAAGAGCTTGCATTGATTCGATCAGACCCTGCATTGTTTCACCTTTATCATGCAGAATTTTTCTTCCCAGCAAAGCATTTGCCTGTATCGCGGTTGTTCCTTCATAAATTGGAGTGATACGAGCATCCCGTAGATGTTGGGCTGCGCCAGTTTCCTCAATATATCCAACACCACCATGAATTTGTACACCGATAGAAGTGACATCAACAGCGGTTTCGGTACACCAGCCTTTGACGACTGGCGTTAATAATTCTGTCAACGAATAGTATTTTTTACCAACTTCTTTATCTGTTGAATGTGATGCTTTATCGAGCAGACCATTTGTGTAATAGGCCAGGCAACGCATCGCCTCGATTTGTGATTTCATGGTCATCAGCATTCGTCTGACATCAGGGTGTTCTATGATCGCAGTTTTATCACCAGGAATACCGATCGGTTGACCCTGTACTCGTTCTTTCGCATAGTCGCGTGCCTGTTGATAAGCTCGTTCGGCGAGACCAAGTCCTTCCAGTCCAACCGCAAGTCGTGCTGCGTTCATCATGGTGAACATGTAGATCAGGCCTTTATTTTCCTCGCCAACAAGATAACCTTCAGCACCACCATTATCACCAAATGACAGTACGGCAGTAGGGCTGCCATGAATGCCCATCTTGTGTTCAAGTGATGTACAGACTACATCGTTTTGATCCAGTAGGTTTCCATCTGAATCCAGCTTGACTTTAGGTACAAGGAAAAGAGAAATACCTTTCACACCTTCTGGTGCTCCGGGCACTCGTGCCAGAACCAGGTGGATGATATTCTCAGTCAGATCTTGATCACCGTATGTAATAAAAATTTTCTGACCAGTGATCAGATAGTGTTCACCTTCAGGCACGGCTTTGGTTCGCACCGCACTTAAATCAGAACCAGCCTGTGGTTCTGTCAGGTTCATCGTGCCTGACCATTCACCTGTGATCAGTTTCGGAATGAGTAGATCCTTTAATTCCTGTGTTCCATGGGAGAGCAGGGCGTTGATCGCACCTTGTGTCAGCATCGGGCATAAACTGAAAGCAGTATTTGCTGAATCCCACATTTCATGGACAGCGACGGACAATATTTTTGGCAAGCCCTGACCACCATCGTCTTCTGAAAAAGTCAGCGTTCCCCAACCACCTTCAACATAGGCCGTATAAGCTTCTTTCCAACCATCCGGAGTGATCACTTTTCCATCCTGAAGTTTTGATCCCTGAATATCACCTTGTTGGTTGATCGGTGCAAGGAGTTCAGTAGAAAATTTGCCAGACTCTTCAAGGATAGCGCTGACAAGATCTTCGGTAGCTTCTTCGTAGCCAGGAAGTTCAGCGATCGCTGGTAGGTCAGCGATTTCATTAAGCACGAATTCCATTTCACGAATGGGAGCAGTATATATTGTCATTTCACCTTTACCTCTGGAATTTGGTGATTAAAGTAATTTCAGAATTGATAGTTGGAATTTTTTAAGAAAGCTTATCCAGTTCTGCTGATAATTCTGGCAATGCCTGAAATAGATCAGCGACCAAACCATAATCAGCCACCTGAAAAATAGGTGCTTCTTCATCTTTATTGATCGCAACGATAATTTTACTGTCTTTCATGCCGGCAAGATGCTGGATCGCACCAGAAATACCGACGGCAATATACAGATCAGGTGCAACGACTTTCCCCGTTTGTCCAACCTGGTAATCATTAGGAACAAAACCGGCATCGACTGCAGCACGAGATGCACCAATTGCAGCACCAAGTTTATCCGCGATTTCTTCCAGTAATATAAAGTTTTCACCGTTTTGCATTCCACGACCGCCAGAGATCACAACGCTAGCAGAAGTCAATTCCGGTCGTTCTGAAACACTCAGTTCTGCACTGACGTATCGGGATAGACCGGAGTCGGCAGGTGCTTCGACAGATTCGATGGATGCACTTCCACCTTCTGTAGCAACGGGATCAAAAGCGGTCGTTCTAACCGTGATCAGTTTTACAGACTCGCTACATTTTACCGTAGCCATAACATTGCCAGCGTAGACAGGACGAACGAAGGTATCTTCTGAAACGATCTGGGTAATGTCAGATAGAGGAGCAACATCTAATAACGCTGCCGCTCGTGGCATAAAGTTTTTGCCGAAAGTTGAAGCCGGAGCGAGAATATGGCTATAGTCTTTCGCTATACCAACGATCAGGCTTGCAAGATTTTCAGCCAGATCATGTTCGTAACCTGCATCGTTAACCAACAAGACATTAGAAACCGATTCTGTCTGAGCAAGTTGATCAGCAACAGCCTGACACTGAAAGCCAGCAACCAGAACGGTAATGTCCGAGCCTAAAGCTTTAGCCGCAGCCAGCGTATTTAAGGTGGATGTTTGTACTGCTGTATTTGTGTGTTCTGCTATAACTAGTACGCTCATTTAGATCACCTTCGCTTCGTTTCTGAGTTTGTTAACAAGATCGGCTACACTTTCAACAAGTATTCCAGCACTTCTTACCGCAGGTTCTTCTACTTTCAGAGTTTCAATACGTGGACTTGCATCGACTCCAAGTTCTTCTGGAGTCATTGTTTCCAATGGTTTTTTCTTCGCTTTCATAATATTTGGCAAAGAGGCATAACGAGGTTCATTGAGACGCAGATCAGTGGTGACAATAGCCGGTAAATTCAACATAATAGTTTCCAGACCACCATCTAATTCACGAGTTACTTCAATCCCGTTATCAGCAAGAGTAAGTTTCGAAGCAAATGTACCCTGTGGCCAGCCTAATAAGGCCGATAACATTTGACCCGTCTGGTTACAGTCATTATCTATGGCTTGTTTACCCAGCAACACGAGTTCTGGCGATTCTTTCTCGACCACTGCTTTGAGTAACTTGGCTACGGCCAGAGTTTGCAGTTCAGTATCTGTTTCAACATGAATACCTCGATCAGCACCCATCGCCAAAGCTGTACGGATGGTTTCCTGACATTTTTTTTCACCAAGAGAGACGATGACGACTTCATCAGCCTTGCCAGCTTCTTTAAGCCGCAAGGCTTCTTCAACTGCAATCTCATCAAATGGATTCATGGACATTTTGACGTTCGTCATTTCGACGCCACTATTATCAGCCTTCACACGTACCTTGACGTTGAAGTCGATCAATCGTTTAACTGCTACTAATATCTTCATATAGAAATCTCATGGTGAATGTTTAATTTGATTAGTTATTTTTGTAATTCAGTCTAAATTTTATTCAGGTCAAAATATTTTGGTTATTAAATGGTCGTCATTTTCCAAGTCTAATAATATAATACGATCACTTTTACGTAAACGGAATGATGTCTGCATTAAACTGGTAAGGAATTTAATCTGATTCCTCGGTAGCTAAGTTATTGGGAAAAAATTAAAGTGTGCATAGTATTTTTATACTTTTTTCTCTATTATTGAGCCGTCGTACTCTTAATTTCTATTTGTACTCGTAATCATCTTCATTGTAGGAGTTGGCGGCTAAGTGTATTTCTAAAATTGTCAGAGTAGCTCATCTACAGGCATGATTGGAAATAACACGCCTTGCGAGTAAATTACAAAGTAGCTTTTCCCATTGAGTACTACCTCTTGACCCAATGCAATTAAATCAAGAGTTATTGCACGTGTAAGCAAGGCCTCTAAGCGACCTCTAACCAGAATATAAGGTTTTAAACCTTCATTCTCATTATCGATTTCAAAACGTAAAGAGTTTTCATGGCCGGCGATGATTACATCGTTGACGTTAGAACGAAACGTTAAAATTTGTTCTTTGCCAGTACCTTGACAACTCATTTCCACCGCGAGGAAAGGTGCATCTTCAACAGTGATACCAACTTTCTCTCCGGGTGTAACCAGATAGGTTTTCCCATCTTTATCTTTGCGCAGGATGGTTGAAAAAAGTCTAACCAATTCTTTTCTAACGATGGGGGTTCCCATATAAAACCAACTGCCGTCGCGTTTAATGAGCATATCAATGTCACCACAGAAATCGGGTTCCCATTTCTCAACGGGTGGCAGACCTTTTTTTATTTGTGCAGCACCAGTGATGAATGATTGAAGTTCTTTGTGAGGAATCTCCATTTGCAAGCCTTGTTAATGAATTTTCGGTATGATTTTTGATGTCCTACTCTGGTATTCCTTATAAAGGGGTCCAATTGACTTGGCCAGTCCTTTTTCCTCAAAATGTATGCCGATCAATACGTAGAATGTCATACCAATAGAAAACACGAGATGTCCGGTGGTCATTGTTGGTACGGCCCAGAATGCAATGACTATACCCAGCATCATCGGGTGTCTGATCCAGCGATAAACTAATCGTTCGGTAAATCTTACAGGAGTATATGTTTTTTTAACAAAATGTAGCCATGACTGACGTAAACCAAATAAATCAAAATGATCGGTTAAGAAAGTAGAGATAAAAATCAAAGCCCAGCCTATACCAAAGACTACCCAGATAATTTTTTGTACCAGAGTATTTTCAATCTGCCATATAATACCTGCCATAGGCTGCCAGAAGTACATCAGAGCAGCTAGAACAATTGTTGAAACTAACACAAAGGTGCTTCTTTCCATATGATGAGGAACAATGCTGGCAATTGCTTCCTTAAACCAGTCGCGAGCCATTATTGAGTGTTGAATACCAAATAATGCTATCAGACCTATATTGATAAGCAGCGCATTATTTGAATTCATTAATGCTTCAGAAGAAATAGATTTTGGTACGAAAACATCACCAACAAAGCCAATAAAATAGACAAAGACAGCAAAAAATAAAAAATAACTTGCTACCCCATATAGCATCACTAATATGCGCATATCTTTCTCCTTTTGAATTAATTATTTTAAAGAGCCTCTGAATAATTCTTCCACTAATTGAACAGAGTATCTCTAAATTGAAGTATCAAACTGGTTATCATAGTTTTCGTAAATGATATTTATAAATAGTGCTCTCTTATAAAGAATTCCATTTTTTCCAGTACTATTTTTCGTTGTTCATTATGAGGACTGTGATCACAATTATTTATTAAAAAAGCATCAGCCTTTCCACCAGTCTGATTAACGATCGCCATCACCTGATTTTCGGTTCCATATTGATCTTGCTTGCCCTGCATGACATATAGAGGGCAGGCGATCTGTGATAAACAGTGTTGAATATCCCAGTCTATGAACTCATCAGATAGCCATGTGTCTGACCAGGCATAAAACATTCGATCTGTCTTTTCACCATGATATTTTTTTAGTAAATCATTGAAACCTTTAGTGTAAGTTTTAGTTACTTTTTCTATACCTGCGATGGTTTCCGGTTCAACAAAAACATGTGCTGCTTCCGTAATGACACCAAGAAGATTCTTTGGTTGGTTTGACGCATGAATCAAACCAATTGTTCCCCCATCAGAATGTCCGATCACGAAATAAGGTGAGTCAGGAAGTAGTTTTGAAATAACTTTAGGGAGCTCATTCAGAGCATAATAATCGTGATAGTTAATTGCCCTTTTTTTCTTAAGTGGTGATGAGTTTCCATAGCCTTGTCGCTCATAAACAATTCCCTGACAATCGAGTAATTCACATAATTGTTCGGGAAATTTCTTCCACATTTCGATACAACCCAGTCCTTCGTGGAGAAACAGAAGGTAGAGATTATTTTTGTTACCCGGAATTTCTTGATAGGCGATGCTTGCATCATTTCCAAGTTGTAGTTTATTCATGATCTAAAGATAACGTGATCAGTTGTTCCTTAAATAAACATTTCCAACATGGCTATGGTTCTGGACACCTAATTCTTCAGTAACATAGTGACCTGCAGCAGCCAGTTTTTCCAAATCAATGCCTGTTTGAATACCCATGCCGTGGAGCATGTAGATCACATCTTCTGTTGCGACATTACCTGATGCACCTTTTGCATAAGGGCATCCTCCAAGTCCTGCCACGGAAGCATCAATGCAGGAAACACCATATTCGAGACAGGCTAAGATATTCGCTAGTGCCTGACCTCGTGTGTCATGGAAATGAAGCGCAAGCTTTTCGACAGATACAAGTTCCAAAACGATTTCCAGCATTGCCTGCGCTTTTAGTGGTGTACCAATTCCAATGGTGTCTCCGAGTGAAACTTCATAACAGCCCATGTCCAGCAGAGCTTTGCTAATCCGTGCCACTTCTTTAAAAGAGATGTCACCTTCATAGGGGCAACCCAGAACGCAGGAAACATAACCACGTACAGTGACATCATTATCCAGTGCTAATTTCATCTGATCTTCGATGCGTTGTAAGGATTCATCGATAGTGCAGTTGGTATTCTTTTTCGTGAATGATTCTGACACTGCGGTAAAGACAGCGACGTTTTTAACACCAGAGTCAAGCGCTCTTTCCAGTCCCTTTAAGTTGGGTGTTAAAACGATATGTGAGACATCATCACGGGGGTGAAGATCGGCAAGAACCTGTTCTGCATCTGCCATTTGTGGCACCCATTTCGGGTTAACAAAACTGGCGACTTCCAGCTCTTTTATGCCCGCATCTATGAGTCTATTGATCAGTTCAATTTTTGTCGCAGTGGGAATTTCTGCACTGATGTTCTGTAGCCCATCACGTGGAGAAACCTCCATTACTCTGACTTGATCAGGATAATTTTTACTCATGATAATTTAAGGATCTCTTCAACTCTCAGCGTCATCGACAAAAGTGATCAGAATCATATCAGCTTCGACAAACTCACCTTCCGGATAACGCACTTCTTCGATAACACAATCAGTAGGAGCGGTTAGTGTGTGTTCCATTTTCATTGCTTCAATAATTGCCAGAGGTTGTCCTTCACTGACAGACTCACCATTTTTCACAAGCATCTTAAATATCATGCCCGGCATTGGAGCCTTGATATTGGTGGTCACATCCTGAGCGGAAAGATCAGCGACAAAAGGATTAACAATTGTGAGTGGATACCAGTGATGCTGATATGAGATTTGTAGGTTTTCATCTTGTTGTAAAATACGGAAGTTCTGCCAGCTACCATTGATCTGTATTCGCAGATCACCTTTACCCACTTCTTCAACCAGCACGTCCAGTTCATTTTCAAGATGGAAGATGAAATGATTTTCGTGTTCAGTCACTTCAATTTCTATATTGTCATCTTCAGGGTTTTCCGGATCATGGAAGAAAAGGCTGCGTGTACTTAGTTCATTTAGTCGCCAGCCAGTTGTATCAAACCACGGTGAGTTTGATTCTTGTGAGCTGGCAGCCTTCCGGCTATTTTCTTTTTGTTGATCAAGTAGTAAATGAACGCTCGCGGCAAGTAAAACTTCCTGTGGTAATTCAAGTTCGCTGTCACTGAGAAGTGTCTCAAGATTTGTATCAATATATTGAGTGTCGATAGCATTTTCAATGAAATGAGGATGGTTGATCAGCCTTTCCAGAAATGAAATATTATTTTCGACTCCCATAATGCCACTTTCACCCAATGCTTTGAGTAGTCGCATTCGGGCAGTTTCACGATCATCACCCCAGACAACCAGCTTGGCGATCATGGGATCATAGAAAACACTGATGACATCTTTTTCATCAATGCCGGTCTCAACACGGCAGTTAATATTTCTTTCCGGAAAACGCAAACGATGTAGTTGCCCAGTTGATGGCAGGAATTGATTGTAAGGGTTTTCAGCGTAAATTCGTGTCTCAATCGAATGACCACTGCTGGAAATTTCTTCCTGTTTTAATGGTAGTGCTTCACCAGAGGCAACGAGTAATTGCCATTTAACCAGATCTTGTCCGGTCACCATTTCGGTAACGGGATGTTCTACCTGCAAGCGGGTATTCATTTCCATGAAGTAAAAAGCTTTATCATCTCCGACGATAAATTCAATTGTGCCAGCGCCTTCGTATTGGATAGCACGTGCAGCATTGACAGCAGCTATGCCCATTGCCTCACGGGTTTTATCATCAAGAAAAGGGGAGGGTGTTTCTTCAAGGATCTTCTGGTGTCGACGTTGTAAGGAACACTCACGCTCATGCAGATGAACATAATTACCGTGTGTATCACCAAAAACCTGAAATTCAATATGCCGTGGTTTTGTAATATAACGTTCAAGCAGAACTCGATCATCGCTGAAAGCATTCAGGGCTTCGCGTTTGACAGAATCGAGGTGGTCGAGGAAGGTACTGCTTACTACTACTACGCGCATACCTTTACCGCCGCCGCCAGAAACCGCTTTGATCAGCAATGGAAATCCAACTTTCTCTGCTTCATCTTTAAGAAAAGCAGGATCCTGATTCTTCCCATGATAACCGGGAACGACAGGAACATCAGCAGCTTCCATTAATACTTTCGCTGCATCTTTGGCACCCATTTTGTCGATAGATTCAGCACGTGGGCCGATAAAGACTACACCGGCTTTTGCGCAGGCGCTGGCAAACTTACTATTCTCCGATAAAAAACCATAACCAGGATGAATGGCATCGATATTTTCACGTTGGGCTATTTCCAGAATCGTATCTGACCGTAGATAAGATTCATCCGGACGAGATCCACCGACGTAAAAGGCTTCGTCAGCGAGCTTGGTATGTCGTGCATCACGATCAGCGTCAGAGTAAATCGCAACGCTAGTGATCCCCATTTTTCTTAGGGTTAAAATGATTCGGCAGGCAATTTCACCGCGGTTTGCTATCAGAACTTTTTTAAACATGTCTTAATCCCTAATTATTACATCCGGAATATGCCGTAATCGGTTTTCTCGATCGGCGCGTTCATTGCTGTGGCGAGTGCAAGTCCAAGAACGGTTCTTGTCTCTCGTGGATCGATAATGCCATCATCCCAGAGTCGGGCAGTGGCGAAGTATGGATCACTCTGTTCTTCATACTGCTCAAGTATCGGTTTCCTGAAAGCTTGCTCTTCTTCATCTGACCATTCTTCATTTCTGCCTTCGATGATGTCACGACGCACTGTCGCCAGTACAGAAGCGGCCTGTTCGCCACCCATCGTCGAGATGCGCGAATTTGGCCAACTCCAGAGCATGCGCGCACCGAAAGCTCGTCCACACATGCCGTAGTTTCCAGCACCATACGAACCACCTATGAGCACTGTAAACTTGGGTACTTGTGCACAGGAAACGGCGGTTACCATTTTCGCACCATTTTTTGCAATGCCCTCATGCTCGTATTTTTGACCAACCATAAAGCCAGTGATGTTTTGTAAAAATAACAGAGGGATCCCGCGTTGGTTACAAAGTTCGATAAAGTGCGTGCCTTTCAGTGCTGAAGGTGAAAATAGAATGCCGTTGTTGGCAATAATACCGACAGGATAACCATGTATGTGAGCAAATCCGCAGACTAAAGTGCTACCATAAAGAGGCTTGAATTCCTGAAATTCTGATCCATCAACCAGACGTGCGATGATTTCGCGTACTTCAAAAGGCTGACGTGCATCTTTTGGAATCACACCCAGAATATCTTCCACAGGAAAGAGTGGTTCACGAGACTCTCGCAATTTTGCAGGTATTTGTTTTCGATCATTAAGATGCGAAATAATATCTCTGGCGATAGAAAGTGCATGTGTATCATCTTCTGCCATATGATCCGTGACACCAGATTCTCTGCAATGCACATCCGCACCACCCAGTTCTTCAGCGCTAACCACTTCACCAGTAGCAGCTTTGACAAGTGGTGGACCACCGAGAAAGATCGTTCCCTGTTGTTTTACGATAATTGATTCGTCACATAATGCCGGAATGTAGGCTCCACCAGCCGTACATGATCCCATGACTACTGCAATTTGCGGGATACCCATTGCAGACAGATTAGTTTGATTGAAAAAGATTCGGCCAAAATGTTCTTTGTCAGGAAAAACTTCATGTTGAAGTGGTAGAAAGGCTCCACCGGAGTCCACCAGATAAATACAGGGCAGGTGGTTTTCACGAGCAATTTCCTGCGCACGCAAATGTTTTTTTACGGTCAATGGATAATAAGTACCGCCTTTTACCGTGGCATCATTCGCAACAACCATCACTTCGGTGCCATGTACGCGACCTATACCTGTGATAATACCGGCAGCAGGAGCATTACCTTCGTACATTTCATGCGCGGCAAGTTGTGAAAATTCCAGAAATGGACTGCCAGGATCAAGTAAAACTTTTATGCGATCTCTCGGCAGAAGTTTGTCACGAGACAGATGTTTTTTCCGTGAACGTTCGCCACCGCCTTCAGCAGCCAGATTAATCTTGTCTTTTAGTTCATCAACAAGAGACATCATCTTTTCACGATTATCATTAAAATCGCTTGAGTTTGTGTCCAGTTTTGATTGAATAGTGGGCATGGGTTACTACCTTTTTTATTTGGGCATTTCTATTAATAGTTAGTCGATAATTTCTATCGCCATCGCAGTCGCTTCTCCGCCACCAATACAGAGGCTGGCGATACCTTTTTTAAGACCACGCTTTTTCAGAGCATGTACCAGTGTGGTCAGAATTCTAGTTCCGGATGCGCCAATAGGATGACCCAATGCGCAAGCTCCACCATTGACATTAACCTTATCTGGATCAAGTCCTAGTTCGTTGATCGCAACCATCGTGACAACGGCAAAGGCTTCATTGATTTCGTATAGATCAACATCATTGATTTGCCAGTTTATTTTTTTAAGTAACTTTTCAATGGCATAGATCGGAGCAGTGGTAAACCAGTCAGGATCTTGTGCATGAGTCACTTGTCCGATTATTCTGGCCAGTGGTTTAAGATCACGTTTTTCAGCTTCAGCAGCAGACATGAGCAACATTGCGGAAGCGCCATCTGAAATGGAAGATGAGTTTGCTGCCGTTACCGTACCGTCTTTTTTGAAGGCAGAGCGTAGTGTTTTGATTTTGTTGATATTGGAAAGCTGAGGTTGCTCGTCGAGGTCAAAGGTCGTTTCACCTTTGCGACTTTTAACCATAACCGGAACGATTTCATCCGCAAAGGCATTTGATTCTGTAGCGGCTCTGGCACGTTCCAACGAACGGATCGCAAAGTCATCCTGCACTTCACGGCTGAGCGCATATTTCTCAGCACAGAGTTCAGCGAATGTTCCCATCAGCTGTCCCTTTTTTACGTCTTGAAGGCCATCAAAAAACATATGATCAATAATTTCACCATTACCGATCCGATAGCCACCACGCGCCTGAGGGAGTAGATAAGGTGCATTCGTCATCGATTCCATACCTCCGGCAATGACAATATTTGCATCTCCGGCAAGGATTTGATTACAGGCGTACATGACGGTTTGCATACCTGATCCGCACATTTTATTCACGGTATTACAGGGAACAGATAATGGCAGGCCGCCATCCAAAGCAGCTTGTCGCGCTGGAGCTTGTCCTTGTCCGGCTGGCAATACGCAACCGAAATGAAGCTCATCTATTTCATCAGCTTCAATATTTGTTGACTCGATCAAAGAACGGATCACCGGCGCTCCAAGTTCTGCGGCTTTGAGCGACGAAAATTGACCTTGAAAAGAACCCAGAGGTGTTCTTTTTGCGGCAATGATAATGGGTGTTTCATTCATGGAAAAAGTTCTAATTCCGATTACTCGGTTTCTACAAATAATTCACGACCGATTAACATACGTCTGATCTCATTCGTACCTGCACCGATATCATAAAGCTTCGCATCTCTCATCAAACGGCCAGTAGCAAACTCATTGATATATCCATTTCCACCCAGAGTCTGGATTGCATCCAAAGTAACTTTTACGGCATTCTCTGAAGAAAAAAGTAGACAGGCGGCAGCATCTTTTCTCGAATCATTTCCGGCATCATATTGTTCGGCAACACGATAAGAAAAGGCACGTGAGGTCTGTAATGCTGTATACATATCTGCCATTTTTCCCTGCATTAGTTCAAACACGCCGATGGGTTTTCCAAACTGCTTTCTCTCATGTATATAAGGAAGAACAATATCCATCGCAGCCTGCATAATGCCAATCGGCCCACCAGAGAGGACCATGCGTTCAGTGTTCAATCCCTTCATCAAGACTTCAACACCTTCATTCAATTTCCCGAGGATATTTTCCTCAGGTATTTCGCAATCTTCAAAAACCAGTTCACAAGTGTTGGATCCACGCATGCCTAACTTATCCAGTTTTTGTGCGGTACTGAATCCTTTAAAACTTTTCTCAACGATGAAAGCTGTCATGCAGCGTGATCCCGCCTCTTTGCCTGCTGTGCGCATATAGACGATCAATACATCAGCATCCGGCCCATTAGTGATCCACATCTTTGTACCGTTGGCGATCCAGACATTGTCTTTTTTCCGTGCGGTGCAAGCCATTGAACCGACCACATCCGAACCCGCACCTGACTCAGACATCGCTAGTGCACCTATATGTTCACCCGAACTGAGTTTTGGCAGATATTTGTTGCGTTGTTCTTCATTACCGTTCAGATAAAGGTTGTTGATGCATAAGTTTGAACATGCACCGTAAGAAAGAGCAATCGAAGCTGAAGCACGTGAGATTTCTTCCATGGCGATCAGGTGTGCCAGATAGCTCATGTCCGTGCCGCCGTATTGTTCGGGGATGGTCATACCCAGCAAACCCATTTCACCAAACTTAGGCCAGAGTTCATTAGGGAACTCGTTTTCCTGATCCACTTTCTCTGCTAAGGGGGCGACTTCAACTTCTGCAAATTTTCTGATAGCTTCCCGCAGTGTATCGATTTCTTCATTAATATTGATATTAAAGGGCATGGTCGCCTCACTATTTTGATGCTAGTCAATAGCACCGGTTGGTTAATTATGAAAATCAACTTTACAAGCGTAAAGAATACCATTAGATTAAAACTAATGATAGTTAGAATTTTGATTAATACCTATAGCAACCTTTAACAATTCTTTGAGAATGAATCAGATGGCAGTACTCAAAACAAAGCGGTCTTCGAATAAGGTTCCTAAGTCTCGAAAACAAATTTTAGATGCAGCCGCTGCCCTCTTCAGCCAGCATGGTTTTGACGCAACCTCTCTCAGAGAGATCGCCTCAGCAGTTAATATGAAAGCGGGAAGTCTCTATTACCATTTTGAATCCAAAGAAGCGCTGATCCTGGAGGTTCTTAATATTGGCATCGAGAATATTCATCAGAATGTTCAGAACAGAATATCTTCAATACCTGAAAACAGTCCATTTTCTCTAATTTTAGAAGAAGCTATAAAAGGGCATCTGGAAGCTCTGCTTGAAAAAGGTGACTACACTTCAACCAATATTCGCAATTATGGGCAGATACCAATATCAATCCAAAAGCTCTCTCTCGATATAAGAAATAGTTATGAAGATTTGTGGCGAGAACTACTGGAAGAGGGGGCTAGAAAGGGTGAAATAAAACCGGGCGTCGATCTGAAAATACTCCGGCTTTCTCTTTTAGGAATGTTGAATAGAACAATTGAGTGGTATCACGAAGGTGGTCTTAGTGTCGATGAAATCGCAATCGATCAGGCAAGGTTTTTTCTGGTAGGTATTTCCAGTGAATCTTCATGAATTATCGAAAAAAGTGAGTTAATAAAATGAATAATTACGAAACAATATTACTGGACATCGATGGTGATGGTGTCACACGTCTTACGTTAAACCGTGTTGAAGTCCATAACGCGATGAATGCGATGTTTATAGCTGAAATGCAGGATGCGCTTAAAGTGATCGAAGATTCTGCAGAAACCCGTGTAGTCATTCTGACTGGAGCAGGAGAGACTTTTTGTGCGGGGGGTGATCTCAACTGGATGAAAAGTAATATCAATAAAACACGCACTCAACGAGTTGAAGAAACAGGTGAATTAGCAAACATGTTGGCGGCACTGGATAGTTTAAGTAAACCATTAATAGGCCGGATCCAGGGATCTGCTTATGGAGGTGGAATTGGAATGATGTCTGTCTGCGATATATTGATCGGTGTTGAGGGTACTAATTTTGGTTTAACAGAAGTAAAACTGGGACTAACCCCTGCTACGATTTCTCCCTATGTAGTGAGGCGGATCGGCGCCACGAATGCGAGGCGGAATTTTTTTAATGCGCGTATTTTTAATGCACAGGAAGCTCAACAAATGGGGCTTCTAACCAGGGTTGTTGAAGTAGAAAAACTGGACGAAATAATTGATCAGGAAATAAAACTGATTTTGAAATGCGCGCCGGGGGCAATTGCAGCTACGAAGAAGCTGATCAAGTATGTGGATAGCCATAATGATACAGAAAACCGTAGCTATACAGCCAATGCACTTGCCGATGCCTGGGATGCTGCAGAAGGAAAGGAAGGCATAGATGCCTTTCTGAATAAGCGCAAAGCAGAATGGAATAAATAGTATTAAGTCAAAAATATATTATTGAGGTGAACAAATAAAATGATGAATTCAATCTATTTTCAAGAAGAACATAATATGTTGCGTGATCAGATCAGGCGTTATATTGAAGAGAAGATTATGCCAGTTGCTGAGAAATGGGAAGAAACTGGCATGATTCCCCGGGAAGTTCTGCAAGAGATGGGAGAGTTGGGGCTTCTTGGGATCCGCTATGCAGAGGAATTTGGTGGAAGTGAAATGGATGCTTTGGGTTCGGTTATTCTAGCTGAAGAACTGGGGCGCTCTACTTTTGGCGGTTTTGCGATAACAATCCTGGTACATACTGATATGGCATCGCCACACTTGGATAACTTTGGTAGCAAAGAACAATTGGCCAGGTATATGCCGGATATTATTGCCGGAAAGAAAATCGCTGCTGTGGCAGTGACTGAACCAGATGCCGGATCAGATGTTGCAGCGATGCGTACGAAAGCCGTTCGAGATGGTGATCATTATATTTTAAACGGCGCAAAAATGTTTATCACTAATGGTGTTTATGGCGATCTGTTTTTTGTGGCTGCAAGGACAGATCCTGACGCAAAAGCATCTCGCAGCATCTCAATTTTTGCTGTTGAAAAAGGTACACCAGGTTTTTCTGTCAGCAAGAAACTTGAAAAAATGGGCTGGTTGTCGTCGGATACAGCCGAGCTGGTTTTTGAAGACTGTCGTGTTCCAGCAGAAAACCTGATCGGAGAAGAAAACAAAGGGTTTTATTCGATCATGCGTAACTTCCAGAATGAAAGACTCGTATTGGGAGCACAGGCGATGGGCGAAGCGAGCAAGGCTATTGAAATAACATTGGATTATGTGACAACACGCAAAGCCTTCGGTGGAGTTTTATTTGACAAGCAGGCAATTCGTCAACGTTTAGCCAAAATGGCGGCACGTGTTGAGGCCGGTAGACAGCTTGTATATCACGCAGCCTGGCTTGATGCGCAGGGACAGGATTGTATTAAAGAAGTGTCGATGGTTAAAGCCTATTGTGGAGAGCTGGTCAATCAGGTGATGTACGATTGTCTTCAGTTCCATGGTGGTTTTGGATATATCCGGGAAAGCGTTATTGAGCGAATGTATCGCGATGCACGCATCCAGTCCATCGGTGGTGGTGCGACTGAGGTGATGCTTGAAGAGATTTCTAAAAGGCAGGTTGTTTAACTAGAAATCATATTTATTCTTCAGATAGATAGAAATTTTGATCTAAATGGTTATTCACAAATATTAAGTTTAATAAAATCGGCATTGAAGTGATTTGTAGCGTAAAGGCTTAGGTTGTTGTCACTCATAGCTCTAATCAGCTGAAATGTTAATCCATGTCTCAATTATATGATTTTATATTTATTGAATTTATAAACGAGGAAGCTATGACTGTTCAAAAATTGCTGAAACAAAAAATAAAAACCGCAAATGAAGTGGCGAGTCTGGTAAAAAGTGGTGATCGTGTCGACTATGGTTTTGGACTGACTCAGCCTGATTTGTTTGATGAAGCTCTGGCGACACAAAAAGACAGGCTTAGCGATGTTTCAGTTTGCGGAACAATTACTATTTCACCTCGCCAGGTTATCGAATGTGATCCTGAACAAAAACATTTTACTTTCCAGGGCTGGCATTTATCTGGTTATGATCGAAAGAAAGCCGATGAAGGTTTAGTCAGTTATATTCCATTTAACTTTGGCGAAGGGCCAGAGATTTATCGAAAATATCTCGAAGTTGATATGGTCGTTCTTAAAACGACAACAATGGATGAAGGTGGCTATTTTAACTTTGGTGTATCAAGTACATTTGCTCGTGCCTGTTGTGATGTTGCAAAAAAAATAGTCGTAGAAACGTCGACTGAAATGCCAGTTTGCCGTGGTAGTCAGGCCTGTGTCCATATATCTGAAGTCGAAGCCGTTATTGAAGGTAATAATTTGCCGATGTTCGAGTTTCCCCGTGCTTCTATCACTGAGGTTGATCGCAAGGTTGCTGAATTCATTGTCCCAATGATTGAGAGCGGTAGTTGTATACAAATAGGAATAGGAGGCATGCCCAACGCAGTCTGTTCAGCATTGGCCAGTTCGGATGTAGAAGATCTGGGTATCCACACAGAAATGTTTGTTGATGCGATGCTTGATCTTGTAGATGCAGGTAAAATAACGGGTCGGTTTAAACAAACATACCCTGGCGAAATAACTTACACTTTCGCCATGGGCTCAAAGAAAATGTATGATTTCCTTGATAACAATCAGGGGTGTTTAACTTTACCTGTTAATGAAACAAACCTTCCACAATTCATAGCTCAGAATGACAAGGTTGTGTCTATTAATAATTGTATGCAAATTGATCTGACTGGGCAGGTTTCTTCAGAAAGCCAGGGTTATCGACAAATTACAGGTACCGGAGGGCAGCTACAATTTGTCAGAGGTGCTGTTGCATCTAAAGGAGGGAAATCCTTTATGTGTTTGTCATCACAGTATAAGGATAAAGAAGGAAATTTCCACTCCAGAATTGTGCCGGGTATTAATCCTGGATCTGTCGTTACCACTCCACGAACAGACGTAATGTATGTTGTCACTGAATATGGTGTTGTTAATCTGAAAGGCAAAAATACTTCTGAAAGGGCGCTGGCGTTGATAAGCATAGCGCATCCCGATGACCATGAAATGTTAATGCAACAAGCACGTGAGAACCAGATAGTTTCTCGAAAATATTGGTAACCTATCTTGCTTAAACGAGACTGAAAAATATGACTTATAAAACCGTTAAATTAAGCAGGCAAAATAAGGTTGCGATAGTTACACTGAATGATCCGGATACACGAAATGCCATTACTGATCCGGTTCTTCTCGAAGAAGTAAAAGATGTTTTTGATCTGATCCAGCATGATCAGGAGATCTCTGTTTGTATATTGACGGGTGAGGGCAAAGGTTTTTCATCCGGTGGTAACATCAAGGATATGATCAACCGAACAAAAATGTTCGCCGGTGATCCACTTGAATTGCAACGTAATTATCGCAATGGAATTCACAGTCTGACAAAATTACTCTATTCGTTAGAAATTCCGGTGATTGCTGCAGTGAATGGGGCAGCAATCGGTGCCGGTTTTGATCTAACATTGTTATGCGATTTACGGATCGGTTCCGAACGTGCAACCTTCAGTTCTTCTTTTATCAATCTAGGTTTAATAGCCGGGGATGGTGGTACATGGCTATTACGCAAAGCACTGGGGGCACAGCGTGCGGTAGAACTGGTCTTAACGGGAAGGACTATCGATGCACAAGAAGCATTGGAAATGGGGTTGTTACTCAGTGTGGTTAAACATGAAGAATTGATAGATGCAGCCCTTGATCTGGCGAACATTATTGCTAGTAAACCTCGTGATACTCTAGTCATTGCAAAACGTTTGATAAAATCAACCGACACATTGAGTTATGAAGATCATCTCAATCTTTGTTCTGCCAATCAGGCGATGTTACACCAGGCACCTGCTCACGAAGAAGCATTGAAGGGTTTTTATAATCGAATTAAAAAGTAGATCTATTAAGAGTTTTATTATGGCAATTGAAACGCATAGTTACAAACCATTAACGAATATCCAGGTTGTAACACTTGGTCTGAATTTACCCGGTCCGCTTACTTCAAAAAGGCTGGTAGATTTGGGTGCCACGGTCATTAAAATTGAACCACCTGAAGGTGATCCGCTGGAACAATATGCCCCAAAATGGTATCAGGAAATGAATGCTGGGCAACAAGTTTTAACTATCAATCTTAAATCGGAACAAGGACAAAAGACACTTGCAGCCCTCATGTCCAAATCGGCTCTTTTCTTGACAGCTCAACGCCCCGGGGCGTTGGAACGGTTAGGGCTAGATTGGAAGTCATTACATGATCGCTATCCAGAATTAAATCACATTGCGATTGTTGGCTATCCTACCCCAAAGGAAGATCACGCTGGTCATGACTTAACTTATCAGGCGGCACTCGGGTTGATTGATCCTCCACATCTTCCGAAGACATTGATTGCGGATATGATGGGGGGCGAGCAGGCCGCTCTTCAGGCTATAGAGTTGTTGATGGCCTACAAGGATGGACAGAGTGGGATGTACCGTCAGGTCGCCTTATCGGATGCAGTTGAATATATGGCACAGCCATTGAAATATGGACTGACCGCAAACAAAGGTATTTTGAGCGGTGAGCTTCCTGAGTATTCGATCTATGAAACAAAGACAGGCTGGATTGCAATTGCTGCATTAGAGCCACATTTTCGAAAAAGATTGCTGGAAAACCTTGGTATGAATGAGTTGTTTAAAGACACATTGACTGAAAAAATTAAAGAACGTACTTCATCCGAATGGGTAAGTTGGGCTGAAGAACATGATATTCCGCTAGAAGAGTTGAAATAATAATCGATTTTTGTATTCTCTCTAATCAAACCATGTAGTAAAACTATCAACTTCTTCGCGATTTGTACGATATTGGTTGACGGGTTTTTCCTCATCAGGATAACCTAGAGATAGACCACAGATCAGAGAATACTGATCAGGGATATTTAGTATTTCTCTTACTAAATCAGGGTAGTCTGCTGTAGATGCCTGAGGACAACTGCCCAGGTCGTGATCTTCTGCTGCCAGCATTACGCTTTGTAAAAACATCCCCATATCAAACCATGAACCTTTGCCCATCGCTTTATTAATGAAGAAAAACAAACTAACTGGTGCATCGAAGAAACGAAAATTAGCTAATCCTGCTTCGATTCTTTTTTGTTTGTCTTCCCGACCAATTTCCAGAGCTTTATAAAGCGCCATTCCACATTCAAAACGTCGGCTCTTAAATGGTTCAACCCATTCTGCTGGATAGTAATCATAGTCGGGGCTTGGTTCGATGCCATTTTTCGCCATTTCAAGAAGTGCATTACTGATCACCTGTTTAGTGTCTCCTTGTACGATGGCCACTTTCCATGGCTGGGTATTCGTACCTGACGGACTCCAGCGAGCTGTATCGAGGATCTCTTTGATGGTCTCTTTTGATATCGGTTTATCAAGATACGCCCGTGTGGAAATTCGGTTTTTGATAGCTTCAGTCACATTCATTTTTAATCTCGAAAAGTTTAAGTTGCAAAACAGAATATCAGATGATCTCAGGGCAATAATTATATCATTTTATAAGCTAGTAAATTATCAATGTTAGAATTATATAAGTTTTAAAAAATGGATAAGAAGTTGATCGTTTCCATTAGTAGATAAGGATTATAAATAATGAACTATGAAATGATTTTGATTGAGAATCCGGCACAAGGTGTTGGCCTGATCAGGCTTAACCGTCCACGTCAGTACAACGCATTAAACAGCCAATTATTAAGTGAGCTTTCTCAAGCATTGCTTGTATTCGAGTAGGATGATGATGTTGGTGCAGTGATCATTACCGGTTCTGAAAAGGCTTTTGCTGCGGGTGCTGATATTGCAGAAATGTGTGGAAAAGGTAGTGAGGAATTGGCAGAAATGTTCAAAGAGTCTGCAGGCTGGTCTGCTATTCCGGTTTTTAGCAAACCGACAATTTGTGCTGTCTCAGGTATGGCACTGGGCGGCGGATTTGAACTTGCACTTCAATGCGATATTTTACTGGCAGCAGAAGGTGCTCGATTCAGTTTGCCGGAAGTGACGCTTGGTGTGATCCCTGGCGCAGGTGGAACGCAGCGACTGACAAAAATAGTTGGCAAATCACTGGCGATGGAAATGGTTTTAAATGCGCGATCTTTGTTTGCCGATGAAGCCTTGCAAAGAGGGATTGTTAGCCGAGTTGTTGAACCTGATCAGTTTGAAAAAGAAGCGATAGACCTGGCGAAAGAGATTGCTGAAAGATCAACCACGGCGGTTCATGCCGGGAAGAATTGTGTTAATAAAGCAATGATGTCTACTTTGGAAGAGGGGCTGCAATTCGAGCAAGAAACATTTTTCCCACTTTTTGACAGTGCGGATGCGAAAAGACTAATGAAAGAGTTTTTGAATAAAACTAAATCGTGATTGAAGTTTATTAACTATTTGATTTCAGGAAACTATAATTATGGAATATCGATCTACTTTACGCGCTGATCTTTTTAAAGAGAAAAATATTATCGTCACTGGTGGCGGTAGTGGCATTGGTCGCTGCACAGCACATGAGTTGGCTTCTTTAGGCGCTAATGTTTTGTTGATCGGGCGAGATGAAAACAAACTTCAAACGGTTAACACCGAGATAGCCGAAGATGGTGGCATCAGTGATCTGGCGACTTGTGATATTCGTGATGAAGTCTCGGTCAAAGAACTGGTGGAAGCGATGGTTACGAAACATGGTGTCATTCATGGTCTCGTTAATAATGCTGGGGGACAATTTCCTTCACCACTCGCGTCGATCAGTAAAAATGGCTGGGATGCGGTTGTCAGCACGAATTTGACCGGCGGTTTTTTAATGGCTCGTGAAGTCTTTAACCAGTCAATGTCTAAGCATGGCGGATCTATTGTCAACATTGTTGCTGATATGTGGGGTGGTATGCCAGGGATGGGACACTCCGGTGCAGCAAGGGCAGGTATGGTCAACTTCACACAAACGGCTGCTTATGAATGGGGACATGCGGGAGTGCGCGTCAATGCGGTTGCCCCGGGCTGGATTGCTTCAAGTGGAATGGACACTTATCCTGAAAATTTCAAAAAAGTTTTAAAAACTTTGCCAGCAGCGGTTCCACTAGGGCGGCTAGGAAATGAAGCAGAAGTTAGTGCCGCGATCAGTTTTCTTTTGTGTGAATCTGCAAGTTTTATCAGTGGCACTACCATCAGAATTGATGGCGCAGCTTCTCAGGGGAACACGGCAATTTATCCGTTGCAACCGAGTCAAAACTCTACGCCATATGATGGGTTTCATCGTGAGGTTATTTCAGAATATTTTTCTTAGGATCATGAGTTAAGTTCTTTCAGATCAGCATAAAACTCAAGTGATTGGGGATTAGCCAAAGCATCTTTGTTTTTGACTTCTTCCCCATGAATGAGTTTTTTGATCGCTACTTCAACTTTTTTTCCGTTCAAAGTATAGGGAATATCCGGCGTCTGAATCATTACCGATGGTACATGACGTGGGCTACACTTATCACGAATTTCTGTCTTGATCCGTTTGGCCAGATCATCATCCAATATTTTATCGTCGGGTAGTTTTACGAATAGTATCAATCGCTCATCACCTTCCCAATTCTGTCCAACAGCAACTGAGTCATCGACTTCGGGGAATGCTTCAACCACTCGATAGATATCGGCAGTACCGATCCGGACACCGCCCGGATTCAAGGTGGCATCTGAGCGTCCAAAAAATCGTACGCCACCATCACCGTTGATATCCACATAATCACCATGACACCAGATATTAGGATAGACCGCGAAATAGGCATCATGATAAATCTTGCCGTCTGGATCATTCCAGAAACTCACCGGCATGACGGGGAAGGCTGCGGTGCAGACAAGTTCGCCTTTTTCATTGATCACGGACTGGCCTTCATCGTTAAATGCTTCTACTTTCATGCCGAGCATGCGGCATTGTAATTCACCCCGTTTGACTGGCAGCCACGGATTACCACCGACAAAGCAGGAAACAATATCAGTACCGCCGGAGATGGATGCCAGCAGGACATCTTGTTTCCAGTCTCGGTAAACAAAATCATAGCTCTGTTCCAGTAGGGGAGAGCCGGTTGAGAGGATGGTTTCCATTGCAGGAAAGTCTGAAACTTCTGATGGCTTCACACCCATGCTATCTAAAGTATCAATGTATTTTGCGCTAGTCCCAAATACATTGATTTTCAACTCCTCTGCCATTTTCAACAAAATCTCTGGATCAGGTTTGATTGGATTACCATCAAACAGGATCAGAGTTCCTCCTGTCGCCAGACCAGATACCAGCCAGTTCCACATCATCCAGCCACAGGTGGTGAAGTAAAAGAGCGTTTTGTCACGCGTCATGTCAACATGCAATTTATGTTCTTTCAGGTGTTGTAGTAGTACGCCACCGGCACCATGGACGATGCTTTTGGGTAGTCCGGTTGTTCCAGATGAATACATGATATAAAGCGGGTGATCAAAAGGGAGTTGTTCAAACACGAGTGCTGGTATGTGGTCAGGCAAAAAATCATCCCAGAAAATACTATTTTTAATTTTGCCAAGATTAGGTTTTTCGACGTATTGAGCAACGATCACTTTCTCGACTGATGGAAGTTGATCCGTGATCGAAGCCAGCTTGTCCAGAGTACTGAAATATTTTCCGGAATAGAGATAGCCATCGGCAGCAATGACGACTTTAGGGGCGATCTGTTTAAAGCGATCAAGAACGCCCTTGATACCGAAGTCTGGCGAGGTTGATGACCAGATCGCACCGATACTACTAGTCGCCAGCATGCCGATCACCGTTTCAGGAATATTTGGCATAAATGCAACCACCCGGTCACCCGGACTCACTCCAAGTTTTCTCAAGCTATAAGCAAGTTTTGCAACTTCGTTGGAGAGTTCAGCATATGTGTATGCTGATTTTATTTGATCTTCGCCACGAAAATGTATGGCTATTTTGTCATCGACGTAGCGTAATAAGTTTTCCGCAAAGTTTAGCTTAGCTCCACTAAACCATTTTGCATCGGGCATTTTATGAATGTCATCGACTACTTCGCTGTAGGGTGATGAGTAAATAACCTCACCAAAGTCCCAAATATTTTCCCAGAATATTTCAATATTATTGATAGACCATCGGTAGAGATTATTGTAGTTGGCCAGCTTCAGATCGTAACGCTGATTTATCTGTTGTGTAAATTCCCAGACTTGTGATTTTTCAATTCGCTCCTGCGAAGGTTCCCAAAGTATTTTAGTCATTGAATTTTTCTTAGGTTGGTCAGTTATTGTCAAACTTAGTTTATTAGGATTTGTTCTTTGCGCAACTTTACTAGTCGGATTTTACCGGGGATAGTATTAGCCAATACATCATGAAAATAATTTTGTGAGGATACTTAGATAGAGTTGTGAGTGTTCTGACGAATATCAGAATATCATTGATCAACTCGTCAATATGTTCATTATCTTTCCTTATTCTTATAGCTTTCCAGATTTGGAAGGCTTTAAATGAAATATATTTCATACTGAAAAAAGCAAAAACGATCTGCTATGTCGGTTAAGGTAAGAAAGCTATCATTTATGTCTGATCTTGATTCCTAATTATATTACATAAATCACGTTAACGTGAAGGTAAATATACCACCAGGCTCTTTCATTATCAAAAGCAATTCTGTAAAAAAGCTCTTAACTAACACTAAATCCATTAATAACCCTTGACGCAGGAATATTCAAGATTCTGGGAAGATATTTTGATTACAATAATAGTAGTTGATTCTTTCAGCACTTGGTATTTTGTTACTAATTCCTGTACGGGCCTGATGCCCAGGTCAATAATTCCATTATCTATTAAATTAGACAAGGAAATGAATAACTTAAGTATAAATAAAGAAAAACATTCTGCTGATTTTACAATAA
>JAZGGE010000154.1:0-10412 GCA_036480195.1 Methylococcales bacterium | reverse complement strand
AGCGGATTGAAAACACGGACGGCTAATACGCACTAGAATAATGACGCAAGATACCTCGCTTTACATGACGGTTCTTATGACGCCGGATATGGCTAATTTCTCAGGTGCTGTACACGGCGGCGCAATGTTGAAGTTACTCGATCAAGTCGCCTATGCCTGTGCGTCAAGATATAGTAAAAGTTATGTAGTCACTGCGGCGCTGGATTCCGTATTTTTTAAAGAACCGATTAATGTGGGTGAATTGGTAACATTTAAGGCACATGTTAACTATGTCGGGCAATCCTCCATGGAGATCGGTATCAAAGTCATCGCCGAAGACATTCAAACCCAAACAAAACGCCATACAATTTCATGCTACTTTACAATGGTCGCCAAAGATCATGACGGTAATTCCATCACAGTACCGTCACTGACGCTTGAAACAGAAACGGAAAAAAAACTTTTCGAATCCGCAAAATTACGTAAAGCTATGCGTGTGGAGATGGCCGAACGAACCAAAGCTTTACACGTTGGAATGGCGGACACAGATTAGTCGCTATTACCAACTAGCCAAAACACCAACTTTTTATGTCCAAATTATTAAAAGGGGAATACTAAATGACACGCCTACCACAAACCATCGTATTTGTTGCCACTCTAGCTTTATCATTACTTCTTTCCGGCTGCTCCAGTACTTACTATAAAGCACTGGAAGGTATTGGCATCCCAAAACGGGAACTGATGGTACACCGGGTTGAAAAAGCCCGGGACACTCAAGAAGAGACCAAGGAACAGTTCCAAACGGCTTTGGAAAAATTTAAAGCCATTGCCAATTTCGATGGTGGCGAACTGGAAGACAAATACAATCAACTCAATAGCGAATTTGAAGCGAGTGAAGAGCAAGCTGATGAAGTTAAAAAACGCATTTCTGATATAGAAAATGTTTCAGAGGCTTTGTTCGAAGAATGGGAAGAAGAACTCGATCAGTATGAAAGTGCATCTTTAAGGCGCAACAGCGCGAAAAAACTGAGTGCGACCCGACAACACTACGCTAAAATGATTGCTACGATGAAACGTGCTGAATCGAAAATGGAGCCGGTACTCAGGGCTTTTCGAGATCAAGTTCTGTATTTAAAACATAACCTTAACGCTAAAGCTATCGCTTCGTTACAGGATGAGGTTACATCAGTGGAATCAGATATTGCTGTCCTCATTAACTCGATGGAAAAATCTATTAATGAAGCCAATGCGTTTATACAAACGATGGGATAGCAAGAAGACAAAGGGTATTTAATGAACGCCCTTGCCGTGCACCACCGCACAATGCAATCACTATCCAAGTTGTCAGGCCCAAACCACCACATTTTGTAGACCTCTACATTGTTCTACGATTCTGAGTAGGTTCGGGCCGGTACAACTGGAAGAAAAAGGTATTTAGATAGCCCTTTTCAACCCATGCGCAAAAGCCAAACAAGATTCAAACCGTTCCATCGGTTCAGGGTTCAACACTCGAATTAGCACATTTCGAACCCCCTCCGAAACATTTGGGATAGGATCTCGGGTTAAACCCTGCGCCCTGTTTTTGGAATTAGGCACTTTTCCGGTAAGCGCTTCGAATACCACCAAACCCAGAGAATATTGATCATAGGCGGGTGTTAACTCACTATCCGGTGCCATATACTTAACCGTGCCAGAGATAGACACCGATTGCAGTGACTTTGACTCCTTCTGACCCAGCACTTTCGCAATACCAAAATCAGCAAGAAAAGCATGGCCACTCGTATCAAACAGGATATTTCCGGGTTTGACATCACGATGCAGTGTATTTCCCCCGTGTAAAAAGTCCAATGCTCTGGCAACCGGAAACAACCACTGAAAAACGTCTTGAACCGCCATTATCCCCTTTCGTTTTTTGGCCAGGTCTTTAAGGTTTCCACCAGCCAAGTACTGGAGAACAACAAACGGCATGCCCTCAACATCGCCTCGATCTTCTACTTTGACGATACTTGGATGCAAGTGCTCAATCAGAATGTCGACTTCTTTCTCAAACAGATTTCGGATTGCCTGAAGCCGCAACAGCTTGGCATCGGGAATTTTGACCACAACTTTTCGCATGCTCAAACGCATATCTCTCGCCAGATAGACTTTTCCCATACCGCCTTTACCGATTAGTTTCTCAACGTGCCAGCGATCTTCAAGAATCCTGTTGATAAAATCATCGTGACCCAAGGCGGCAGCATCTATAGTCTGAACTAATTTTTGAGCAACAACGGTAGAATCTGAGTCAGGATCTTTATGGTTAAGAGGATTTCCCGCATTTCGTTTAACTGTGCTCGAAATTTCATCGCCGAAAGCACGACCAAGAATCTGTTTACGCAGGCATGAAAACTGTTTGTGATCACTGCTTTCGATTTTGAATAGCTTGGCATGATCACGCCGATGGGTCAGATCGACTATCTTCTGCAATTTATCAGCTTCAATACGCCTGGCCTGAACCAGTTCCGAGCGATTCAGATCCAGAATATCTATGGTCGTACGACCCTCAATAGAGCCGTCAGCCGCAACAACTTCCCCATTATCCATGAATAGCAAGTGCTCATCAGGGAAATCAAGGCAAGGATCTAACAATAAAGGCTTTTCATTTTGAAGTGATAAGCCACGGCCACCCACTTTTACCTGTGATCCGGCAATCGGAAAAGACGCTCCTTTATTCCAGTTGCACTGATGGCAGGTCAAAACCAGGTTAGACCACTCCCAGTTCAACCACCAATAATGGTCTTGTCCAGGTTTTTCCGAGTGTTCACATTCCAGCTGACTCGGTCGGATCAAACTCAGTTCCCGATCTCTCGCTTTCCCCAACACTCGCTCGCAATAGACACATTTGTTAGAAAAAGCGCGGCTCAACATATCCATAAATCCGGGTATTTCCCGACAGGAACGAAATCCAAAAGCACCACGGCGTCCTCCATTCCTGGAAGAAAAATACTCTACCGCACGCTGTTTTTCATGCGTTACCAGTGAATGGTCGACAAGATTAAAGCTGAGCTTTTGACGAGACCAGTGAATCACTTTCTAATTTGGTCTTATAGCTTGTTTTCGACTCGACTTACCGTTCTTCTTAGCATCAGGAACAGGGTTTCTATTGGACATAGACTCTGTTTGCGCCAATATTTTGGAAGCACGAACATCCAGTTCATCAAACTTCTTGCGACTTTTCCTCGACACTTTCAACACTGACCTCAAGAGAAACTTGTCAGTCAACACCTTATTCTGCTTTCTAAAATTCTCAAGTTCTTCGTAGAGAAGACGTAACTCTTCACGTATCGTTGGATCGGGCCTTGGATCAAAATCACCCAGATCTCCAGCTGCAGTCAACGCAAACAGCTTGGGATCATCCAGCATCTTTAAGATATTCTCGAGTCGCCGCAATGCATTCGCCGCCGCGCCATTTTCCTCAGTGGGAACTCGTCGGTCTTTACAAAACACTTGCTCTTTCGATCGTGCAATAATTTTTGCATCCAGCATTTTTTCGTTGAAGTGGCTTTGACGATGCAAACAACTCAATACAAAATGAATAAACAGAATAAACGGCCCCAGTTGACTATGAAATTCATCAACCAGCCGACGGATACCAGGTACGGTACGAGTCATTCTTTGCACCACCTCAACGGTTTTATTCTGCAGTGTTTTAACCTTTCTATTTGCCATCGTTGAGGATGGCACACCTTGCTCACCGGCATCCACCAAAGCTTCTTCTTCCCCATCAAAATTAATATAGGGTTGATTGGCGAACTCTTTAGGTGACAACTTTACACCTTTCATCAATACTGTTTCCATAGCACTCCGTAAAGGTTCTAAATCTTTCCAGATGCTATTGAAATAGGGGGGACTTTCGAGATATCCGAGCATGACACGGAAATCTTCTTCAATCTGACCACTATCCTGCTTTGCTGCTTTCTTCCCACTGCAAAACACAGAGTATAAGAATAATGCTCCGAGACCATACAAATCTGTCGCAGCAGACCATTGCCGCAATTCAATGGTTCGCGGTATTGGAAACCAATGGCTTCGGGGAAACACCTCATCATTCTTAACGACAATTCGTCCTTGAAACACCTTCCATGAGGGCGTTTTTTTGCATAGCAATAGTTGTTTGTCCGCTAACTCTCTGGATCGAATAACTTCGAAGATATAATCCCGAATTTGTATTCGATCGCCCTCCGTAAGCGAATCGGTGATCTGCTCATCGGTTTTTTTCAGTTCCGCTTTGGCTTCCTCTATAATCCCGTCTCTCACCTTTGATGTTGCTGGATCAATTAAGGTCGATCGCCATCCCAACACTAACAACAAAGTTGTAGAGCCCGGCGGAGAAATAATTGCAGCGGTATCTGCTGATTCCCGCTCAAGACCCATTCGACGCTCTGGCGAGTAGAATGCCGACGACCGTTCCGTACCTATAACAGGGCCAAGAACTGTGCCTCCCTGGGGATGTTTTTCAGCTGCTTGTGGTCCGGATTCGTGAAAGCTTCCATAATCTGCTAAAGAATAATTTTTAGGGTCCCCGGGATCTCGCTGACAAGCAACGTTTGCCGGACGGATATCACCATGCAGCATATTCTGGCTATGGAGTATATTAAGCCCCGAAGCCAGTCGATGCATCAGCACGAAGTGATCTGATACTCTCCACTTTTTTCGCTTACCAAGACTGATAGATTCCTGTAGTGTGCCAGGAGCCCAGGAATAGGCAACACTGGGAACGCAGGTATACCAAGTTTTACCGGTAGGCGATTTTTCCAGTGCATAGCCGTTGTTGAAGATACGTAATTTCTTAGTCGTTTCATTGCTACCCTCATCGATTGTCTCGACGAAAACCGGCGTTACCCAGGATAAATCCTCCCTTTGCGCTTCTTTTTCTACGATTCTTAGTTGTTCTATCGATACAACGGGGCAATCTTCTATACTTTCAGGAAAATAAACCACTTTATCGTCATCAGCCTTAACAGCACAAAACCGAGGATTCTTGCCTTTCTCAAAACAAATCATAATAATTGAATCGTTTATTGCGCGTGCGTCGACGGTTCCATTCCTGGTGTTAATCATCCCTTTCAATGGACCACCACGGCCAAAGTAACCTGACGTTATCAATCCTTCCGGTTGTCCGTAACCGAGATTGATGTCATAGACAGCTTTAAGCTCCTTTTCCATAAGGTCATTGATATAGGCATTTTCCCGATAGGTTTCTCCCATCAGTCGTGGCATTTTTAAGGCCAACACATGTTCCGGATTATCCAGGCATTTCAACTGGACGATAAATCCCAGTGCACCTTCGGCACAAGGGCCAACACAACGCCCTTTTTTATCGATTGGGATATACCACTTTTCATCGACCCACAACTGTATTTCAGCTTCGGAAACGGTTTGTTTTTCTCCGCCTTTTGATTCTTGCGCCACTGTCATATCTCCAGATTTCATAGCTGCCTTTTATGGCTATATCTTTCGTAGTCAAGAAAGTACTAAAAAGATCCCGTTAAATAAAGTATTCTTGAATGAGAAAGATATATTAAGTTAATTTCCAATTCGGACAGCACGTTAAGAGCCTGCCTTCCCTAGAAAACATTGTTTCCTTAAAACTAGTCTGAGATACGCCACCCGTCAATCTATATCAGTACAATCACGCAAGGATAGAACGCCGAGCATATCTGATTGAATACAGCCTCTTGATCCACATAACACCATTCATATTTGCTAAAATTCTGCAAATAAAAAGTACAATTGTGGGATCTACATCACGGTTTTCGGAAAAATCAGCCTTCCTTATACCGTCGATACTCTTCCCAAAGCTTTTTTTTCAACTTTGGATCTGTTTCTTTCTCCGCTGCCTCCCTCAATTGACGGGCAACAACATCATCTTCGCTGCCATTAGGAATTCCCTCAGGTTGGTCAGTCGCAGTACCTTGCCCCTTGCCTGGCCCGGAAGGTGTCGCAGCAGTTTCGTTCTGACTTGACCCTTGTTTACTGCCGGACATTCTCTTTTGTTCGTGTCCATCGTCCCCTTCCTGACTGCCCGTATCATAATCTTCAGATCCACTACTTGTTGAGTCACTTCCCGTATCCTTCGCCCTTTGCCATTTTCTTCGGGATATTTCCTGGTTCTTTTCAAGCAGCATTTCATCAAATTCCGTTAACGACTCATCCATCTTGTCTTCCATATCGGACAGCTTCTCCTCATCGGTTTGAGCCGCACCCTCGTGTTGTACCGGTTTATTTACATGCTCCTGAGATTGCGGAACATCCCGTTGCTTTAATGGTTCATCTTTTCGGGTAGACTTCGATGCTGAACACGCATTTAAAACTATCACCGTCAAGATAGTGATAGACAAGCAAACACCATATCCGCAACAACGATTTTTTTCTATTACCAAACAACCCTGATCCAGCTTCATGACTCATTTTCCTCCTTACAGGTCTATACTTAATAAATATTGTAACCGTTCAAGCCATAGGACACTTGATTTCGCAGAAATTGACTTAATATCTTTGTAGGAGCGGCTTTAGCCGCAATATCGCGGTAAAGCCGCCCCTACTTTCGAAACAAGCATGAGCACACATCAATAAACGGATATCCTTAATTTAAATGCCCGGCTCTAAAGACACCATTACACCCTGCCCGCTTTCAAGGAACTACCGCATTCCAAGAGATCAAGCCTGGCGCTCTTTGCGAGTTTATTTGATTTATCGAATGGTTTTCGCAACGATACTGATGACCCTTTGCTTTTCTGGCTTGGCATCCTCCGTTTACAGCAAGTATAACCCCCAACTTTTTACCCTGGTCAGTAGTGTCTATTTTATTATCACAGGAATCGCGAGTGTCTTAGTCGTTACCAAGAAACCCGGTTACTCATTCCAGGCACAACTTCATGTCTTTCTCGATATAATCGCCGTTACGCTGCTCATGCATACCGGAGGAGGCATCGACAATGGGTTAGGCATTTTGTTAGTCGTCACTGTCGCCGCAGGTGGAATCCTGATAGGAGGGAAGTGCGCATTATTCTTCGCTGCACTGGCTTCACTCGCTATACTCGGAGATCAACTCTATTCTGACTTGACCGAAAGCCGCTTTCTGGTTTCCTATAGCTATGCCGGATACTTGGGTATTTCGTTCTTTACCGTAGCGTTATTGGCCCATACACTCGCCCGCCGTGCCGAACTGAGCCAGGCCATTGCAGACAAACAAGGTATTGATCTGGCCAATCTGCAACAGCTAAATGCGTACATCCTGCAACATCTTGATTCAGGCATTATCGTCGTCGACCGGGAAAAGAAAATCCGGATGATAACTCAATCTGCATCTAAGCTTCTCGAAAACCCCGTCACTCACCCGCAATTTACCGATTTACCCCACATCTTAATCCAGGAATTCAATGATTGGTTAACAACACCACTCAGCGATTACGCTACACTTCAAATAAATGATGACGAATGGGAAGCTCGCTTTACTCAATTAGGAGGGATTGAACAACCCTTCTACATGATATCACTTGAAGAAAGCCGTCTTGTAAACCAACGGGTGCAGCAAAAAAAGCTCGCCTCTTTAGGTCGCCTGACAGCAAGCATTGCCCACGAGATCCGCAATCCTCTCGGGGCACTCAGCCACGCGGCACAACTGCTTGCGGAAAGCCCGGCAATAGATAAAAGCGATCTTCGTTTAGCCGACATTATTCAACACAACAGTCAGCGCATCAACATTATCATAGAAGAAATCCTGCAACTGTCCAAACGCAAAAAATCCCATCGAATTCCGATAGACCTTGAACGCTGGCTAACGAAATTTGCTACCGATTTCTCAGATGAGCAGCAGTTACCCAACAACCCTTTTGAATTCGACTTTCCTGATGAATCCGTGATCGTCATGATCGATCCAGGGCAACTAAAACAGATGGTTGATAACCTCTGTATTAATGCGTTGAAACATGGAAATCGCGATAACCTCGTTATCCGGTTGCGAATAGGGAATCGTCCGGAGGATAACACGGCACGACTAGAGGTAATAGACAACGGTTTCGGCATTAAAACCGGAAAAGTATCTCAATTATTCGAACCTTTCTTCACCACATCAAATTCAGGTACTGGCCTTGGACTTTATGTTGTAAAAGAATTGGCGGAGTTAAATCAGTCTCAAATAGAATATTGTCCAGAAAAGGAAGGCAGTTGCTTCCGTCTTATCCTCCCCAATGCAGAAACAACGATAGTTGAACTATGAGCAACCCGATAGCACTAGTTGTTGATGACGAACCTGATATCCGTGAACTACTGGAAATCACCCTTTCCCGCATGGATATCTCTGTGGTGAGCGCCGCTGATGTCAGACAGGCTAAATCAGAACTGTCAAAGCAAAGCTTCGATCTCTGTTTGACCGATATGAAGCTGCCTGATGGCGATGGGCTGGAACTCGTAACCGACATCCAACAACATTATCCAAACACCCCTGTCGCTGTCATAACAGCCCATGGCAGCATGGATTCAGCAGTTACTGCCCTTAAAAAGGGTGCCTTTGATTTCGTTTCAAAACCAGTCGACCTTAAAGTGCTGCGCAAATTGGTAACCGCCGCTTTAAAAGTATGTAGTTTCCCGGGGAAAGACCTCCGTTCCAGGCATATCCTGCTGGGCGAATCAGAAGTCATGAGGGAGATTCGGTCTAAAATAGCCAAACTTGCCCGTAGTCAGGCTCCCATTTACATTGGCGGAGAATCCGGCACCGGCAAGGAACTGGTGGCCAAATTAATCCACCAGAAAGGGCCGCGTTCGGAAAAACCTTTTATCGCTGTTAACTGCGGGGCTATTCCACATGACTTAATTGAAAGTGAGTTTTTTGGACATAAAAAAGGCAGCTTTACCGGAGCAACCAACGACAAAATCGGGCTGTTTCAAGCAGCGGAAGGGGGTACGCTGTTTCTCGATGAGGTCGCAGACCTGCCACAATCCGTCCAAGTCAAATTACTCCGGGCTATTCAGGAAAAATCCGTTAGACCCGTAGGGGAGCAACAAGAAGTTTCAGTTGATGTTCGGATACTCAGCGCCACTCACCGCAATCTCGCCCATATGGTACAAAATGGGGAGTTCAGGCAGGACTTGTTTTATCGGATTAATGTTATTGGCCTGACAGTTCCACCACTCCGGGAACGCAGCAATGACATTTCTCTTTTGACCGGCCATATATTGACGAAGCTGGCGGAATCAACCACTCAACAGCAGCTACCCACTCTTTCGGATACAGCACTTGCTGCATTATTGAAGTATGATTTTCCCGGTAATGTCCGGGAGCTAGAAAATATTCTGGAACGGGCTACAGCCCTTTGTGAAAACGACAGGATAGAAGAAGAAGATCTTCAATTACCCATAACGGCCGTTGACTTGCCCACGCAATCCACCACTCCACTGCCGGACAACCTGTCTCTTGAAAGCTACATGGAGAATATAGAAAAACAGGCAATTACTCATGCCTTGGAAAAAACCCGCTGGAACAAGACTGCCGCAGCTAAAGTGCTTGGCATAACTTTCAGGGCTTTGCGTTACCGGTTAAAAAAGCTTGAGATGGAGTAATTCACCTTCAAAATACACTTCTCGCGTGGAGTATAACCCTTGTAGGAGCGGCTTTAGCCGCGATATCGCGTCTAAAGCCGCTCCTACAGAGAAGATTATTTATCTACCACCAGAGAGAACCCTGTCTCAGGCTTGGTATTTCTTGATAGCAGTCAACTTTTCTAAAGCCCCTTTCACCTTTTTATTGGCAGCATCGTCCAGTTCATTATTCTTATAGATCTTAGACAGTAAGCCCTCCTCTACAAGAGCTTCTTTTATCCATCTCTTTGCGAATCGATAGTTATTCGGGACGGGGGCTTCGTCCCCGGTTTTTGGATTACTTAGCGTTGTAATCTCTTCATCAGCGGACACTTTTCCACTCGCGACCTCCTTTTGCTTAGGCTTAGACTGCTGTTTTGGCTTTGCAGTAGCTTTGGCCTTTGCGGATGTTTTCGCCGGAGCTGGAGCAGCTGCTTCACCCCCCGACTTACCCCCAAATATCGCGTAAAAAAGATAAATGATTACAACAGCCAGTAAGACAATGATCATTGTTGACATCTTGTTTACTCCCCCTCTCGTGTAAACTTGTTTTCTTATATTTTAGCGCCAAGCAATGTAGCGCCCTCGACTACATCTCCCTTCTATCGAACAAGCCATAAGCCTAAGTCGATACTCGCAGTTAGAGAACAAACCTTCATTCTCTCCGCGAAATTCATCATAATTCCTTTATTTGTAAGCTATTGTTAGTTATTTTCAGGAATAACTCAACCTTTTTCATCTGCTAGTGGTAATTTGTCGTTTTCTTGCTCCGGTTTACCGTCTCTGAAGTCATCCAGATAATCTGGATCTTCTTT
>JAZGGE010000153.1:0-9457 GCA_036480195.1 Methylococcales bacterium | reverse complement strand
TTTGTTTTCCTGCAGATAGAGTTGTTATTTCATGTGGAAAGTAGATAAGTATTTTCTTATTTTAACAAGAACTGCTTTTTAATGACTCCATTTTGTAAATGTGTACCTCTCGCGCTCAAGAAAGCCCCTCCTACGGAGAGAAGTCGTTTTTTTAGGCTCCAAACAAAATCCCATGAATTTCTATAACCTTTTGATTCACCGTGATGAGATCAGGTAGTCTGAACTTAATAGGCGTGATGCTGGAGTGTAGAAACGAGAATAACCAGGACATTAGGTTAACGACTGCAACAGGTAGTCGGTGGCTTTGCGTTTCCTGAATTACCTAAACTTTAAAAAGCCACCAGGTTGGAACCGTTTCCAATGAGGAGCGACCCCTCCCCAGAAAACCACTAACAGAATGCTAAAAAATACTGTCTTTAACCAGGATTCGGGGCCTGTAGCCGGGAAAAGCAAAAACACCAAAAGATAAAGTATACAGATACCTGAAAAGAGATAAGCGCTCCAACGGCGCATATTCCATAAACCCCAGCATGCATAAAGGCCAAAACTAGCGGTCAGTAATGACACAATGACTAAAATGCCAGGATTTATCGCCAGGGATATGATGCCCCGTATCAGTTGCGATACCCAAATGGCACCGAAGATTGCGGAAAGAATCGTAATTGATTGCGGTCTCATAGCCGTTCCCCCTTGTTAATATAGTTTATTGGATTGCTCGAGAAGAATCTGTTGAATTCCCTCGGTTCAGTGACAATGCCACAACCACCTCCCTTTTATCAACCCCAAAAATTCGGCAGGATTCTGTGCTTAGAACGGCTTAAGTGATGCTAGAAGTATAATACCGATCAGGAGCAAGACCGGGATTTCATTGAACCACCGGTAGAAGACATGGCTGCGGGTATTGAGATCCTTTTTAAAATCCAGAAGAATTTTTCCGCAATAAAAGTGATAAACTACTAATAATACCACCAGCAACAGCTTGGCATGCAGCCATCCACTTTGACCATACACGTCCCAGGCGTAATCTACGATCATGAGAAAACCAAACAACAGGGTTAGTATCATACCGGGTGTCATGATCCCAAAAAAAAGCTTCCTTTCCATGACTTTAAATCTTTCCACACTGATCTTGTCCTGACTCATGGCGTGGTAAACGAATAATCGGGGGAGATAAAACAGTCCAGCAAACCAGGTGACCATAAAAATAAGATGAAGTGCTTTAAACCACATAAAATTAACCTCGTTTTTTATTTTTGTTGAAGCATTCTATCAAGCATCTGACGAACTTTGTCAAAATCTAACAAACCAACTTTCTGGATTACAATAGCTCCATCAGGGCTTACCAGAAAATTGGTGGGTGTTGCATTTATTCTTCCGAACGCTAAAGTAAGTAAACCTTGAGGATCGAGAACGACGGGATAGGGTAATTTATTGGCTTTGACGATAGCCAATACCCGACTTGGCATGTCGAAAGGCAGAGCGATGGCTATTATTTCAAGTCCTTTTTCGCGATAGTCCTGATAAAGTTTTGTAAGATGCGGCATCTCCAAAAAACAGACAGAGCAGGTCGTAGACCAAAAAGAGATTAGCACCGGACGGCCTTTTAGAGACGCTGTGGTGAGGGTGGTTCCTGTGATTGTCGTAAAATCGACAGCTGGCGCTTTTCGTTTCGGAACTAAATATATACTGGCAGTTACTGCCAGTGACAATAACCCTATAAAGAGTAAACCGGAACGTAGAACGTTAGCTTTCATTTGTCGGTTCGATTTTTGTTTTCTTGTCGGTTTCTTCCTTATGCGGGGTATAGGCATCACAGAGCGCGCGATATAGGGGGATAGGGCAGATTAGTTTCGATGTACCTGTGGCGAAAAAAGCTGTTGCCATGAGAGGTATAAGGATTTCGTGACTGTCGGTAATTTCCATCACAATAACGAATGATGTGATGGGGGACTGGAGCATACCGGAAAAATATGCTGTCATGGTCAAAAGTATCATTACAGTTGCTGGGGCAATGGGAAACCACTGGGCAAGATCAGCGCCTAAACCTGCGGCGGTGGCTAGCGAAGGAACAAAAATTCCAGCTGGAATGCCGCTAAGAAATGTCAAAATTGTTGCCCCCATTTTCATGAATGGGAACAGAGGGTTCATATCCTGGTGCCCTAGAAGGATTTGTTTAGTTTCGACATATCCAGTGCCGAAGGTATCTCCAGATGACAGATAGCCTAACAGGGCAATACCCAATCCGGCGAAGAAGGCGATAGGTAAAATCGGAAGTTTTAATCGATTAATAGCCTTCCCTCCATGAATAGTGATGATACTGAACAGGCCCCCAAAAAATCCTCCGATAATACCGCAGAGGGGGACGGCCAGCCACTGTTGATTCCAAGGCATCACTACGGAACGATCGTCGAAAAAAATATAGGTATCAAGGATAGCGTAGGCGGTAATGCCCGCAAAGATGATGGCGGTTAGCACGAGACTGCTCATCTTTTCTTCTAATGCCCGGCCCATTTCCTCAATGGCAAAGACGATTCCTGTTAGGGGGGCACTGAACATCGCGGCAAAACCGGCAGCGCTTCCTGCCAATATCAACCCACGTTCCAGATAGTGTGGAGGGAATCGTACCGTTCTACCCAAGGAAGCCATAATTGACGCACCAATTTGCACGGCGGGGCCGCCAAGTCCAACGGATGCGCCGGAAAAAATACCCATGTTGGTCAATAGGATTTTTCCAGCAACAATTCGCAGGGAAACAAGTTTTGCACGAACACTGAGGTCTCCGACAGCTTCCAATGCGACTTTGACTTGTGGAACACCACTGCGTTCAGATCCAGGAAAGAACCGGTGGGTAAGCCAAGCAGTAATTACCAAGCCAACCGGAGCGACGGCATAGGTCGCCCAGGGGTAAATATCGTGTAATCGATGGAACAGACGGGAGGATTCTTCGCTCAGCAGCGTGAGAAGGACGACCAGGATACCAACAAAGATAGCGCCTAACCAAAAAACTAGGCGTTGTTTTAAGGCGCTGAAGGAAAAGAGTTGTTCTATCGACATGGGGTAGGAGAATAAAAAGGGTTGTGAGCTTGAGTTATAGGTGGCCTGACGAAATAAAGTTGCCAAAATTCGTTAGCTCAATCTTAAACGGAAGGTTTCTCAATACTGGGTTATTAATAACCTCAGACCATTCCATACTAATTTCTCCAAAATGATAATAGCATCTTCATGTAGAAGATATTTTTGCAATAATGAAGGGAAATCCCAAAGATCCCCCTATTTCAATTCTGCTATCGAAATTTCTGTTTAATTTCTTACCAACCCGCATCCGGTTTAAAACGTTCTCCATATGTTTTTTCGAGTTCCTTCAACCGTTCTAAAAGCGTATCCCGACCTTTGGTTGCGACATAATGCATAGGGCCTCCGGTGAAGGGGGCAAACCCGGTGCCGAATACCATGCCAGCATCCAACAGATCGGTATCCGCTACTACTCCTTCACGCAAGCAGGCCATCGATTCGTTGAGAATCCGCAACACCAAGCGATCGGTAATCAAAGCCGTTGACTCATTTGAGGGCGTTGAACGAGTTTTTTCAGGTTTACCCTTTGCGGCATAACTATAAAAACCTTTGCCGGTTTTTTTCCCTAAATCTCCCTGTTCGACCATTTGCTTCAATTTCTCAGGAACAGCCAGACCAAGCTTTTCACCCAATATACTGGCTACCGACAAACAAATATCCAAACCTACGGTATCCGCCAACAGGATTGGTCCCATGGGCATGCCGAAGTTCGTTGCGGCCTGATCTATTGTCTCTGGTGAATGGTCCTCCGACAACAACGTCACAGCTTCCAGTAAATAGGGCATCAGAATGCGGTTTACGAGGAAACCCGGTGAGCTCTTTACCGGCAACGGCAGGCGATCGATTTTGCGGACGAAGGTTGTTGCACGGGCGAGTGCTTTTTTATCAGTATTCTCGCTGGCGATAACCTCGACCAATTGCATTTTCGGAACCGGATTGAAGAAATGTATACCGACCAGCCTGCCAGGATTTTTCAAACAGCTGCTCAGAGCCTCCAGTTCAATGCTGGAAGTATTTGTCGCCAGGATTGCTTCCGGTTTCAGCCGGGGTTCAAGTTCTTTATAGAGAGTTTGTTTGATCGCCAGGTTTTCCACAATTGCTTCTATGACAACATCCGCTTTTTCTACATTCAGTCCTTTGTGATCCGCGTGTAGGCGATCGAGTGCATTTAACACTAAATGCCTCTGTTTAAAGCGTCGTTCAAATAGTTTTTTTGCACGTTTTAAGGCTGGGGCAATAAATTTCGGCTCTCTATCTTGTAACGTAACTGTAAAGCCCTGCACAACACACCAAGCGGCAATATCGCCTCCCATGACTCCCGCACCGATAACATGAACATGTTTTGGATGATAATCTTTCTCCGTCGCCAGTGCCTTCATTCGTTCTTGCAGGGAGAATATTCTAACCAGATTCTTTGACGTTTCACTTGCCACCAGATCTGCAACGGATTCTGCTTCAGCTTTGAGCATTTCCTGGCTGGAAGTAGCGTATTTCTGCCACAGATCGATCAGGGAATAGGGGGCTGGATAATGTTCAGCTTTGGCTTGTTTGGCTACCTGCTTTCTAAACTGGTTCGCTAATATTGATCTTGCCAGGATGTTTTTACTGGCTAATGCTTTAAACGTGCTGGGCTTGTGGGGCCGAGGTTGTTCGTTGACCATTTTGACACCGGCAGATTGCAGATGCCGTTTGGGAACCACATAATCTACGATACCCATTTTTCCGGCACGTCGGGAATCGATCGTCCGACCTGTTAACATAAGATCCATCGCAGAAATGGCGCCAATCAAGCGGTTAAATCGCATGGTTCCACCGAAACCCGGATGTATTCCGAGTTTGACTTCGGGCAAGCCAAGCCTCGTTCGAGACTCATCACTGGCAATTCTATAACGACACGCTAGCGCCAGTTCAAGGCCCCCGCCAAGGCAAAAGCCATCAATGAGACTAATGGTGGGGAAAGGCAGGGCTTCTAATTGATCGAATACGCCCTGCCCGTGTTTTATATAGTCTAACGCTTGTCTGCGGTCTTTTATTTGTTCGAATTCTGTGACATCGGCACCGGCAATAAACCCATTCGGTTTTGCTGAGAGGATGATTAGGCCCTTAGGTGTGGCGTTACTGATGTCAGTAAGAACCTGCTCAAGTTCCGTGATGACCTCGGAAGACAAAACGTTGGTTGTGCTGTTCGCTTTGTCTATAAAAAGCCAGGATATTCCTTCTGCATCGGTTTGAAGACGCCAATTTTTATAGTTTGTTGTCATTGTTCAACTCCTCTCGACCAACATTCCGCCTCCCTGGCCACCACCGATACACTGGGTAGCCAAACCATGTTTGGCTTTATTTTTCTTAAGCACATGCAATAAATGCAGAACAATTCTTGCTCCACTGGAACCTACGGGATGTCCCAGGCTAATTCCCCCACCATCAACATTGAGCCGTTCCGGATCAACTTCCCCAAAGGCTGATGTCAACCCGAGTTCCTTTTTACAATAATCTGCATCAGCCCACGCACGGCAGCAAGCAATCACTTGAGCAGCAAAAGCCTCATTGAGTTCTATATAATCAATCTTTTCCAACGTGAGGCGATTGCGTGTTAGCAAAGGAGTGCAGGCGTGGACTGGACCCAGACCCATTTCCCTGGGGTCGTTTCCTGCCCAGTTGCAATCAATAATGCGACCCATGACGGGTAATTTGTGTTTTTTTACAGCCTCTTCGCTCGCCAACAGTAACCAAGCCGCCCCATCGGTAATTTGTGAACTGTTACCGGGCGTCACTTTACCGAATTTGCGGTCAAACGCAGGTTTAAGTTTCGCTAGACTTTCGACTGAAGAATCCGGGCGGACACCTTCATCATGATCATAATAATTGCCATTCCAATCGTAGATTGTCTCGATTTCACCGAGGCGACCGTCCTGATGTGCGGAGAGCAAACGGTGATGACTGCGTGCTGCATATGAATCCATTTCCAGTCGGCTGATACTGAACTTGTCAGCCAGGATCTCAGCGGTATGCCCCATATTGAGACCTACTGTTGGATCGGTGAGCCCACGCAAAAGCCCAATGATGGGTTTTAAATTACTGAGTTTGAATTTGAAAATTGTTTTTGCTTTATCCGTTGGTTTTTTTGCCCTGGCTAGTTTCCCAAGCCAGTCTACCATTTTAGGCGAAAACAAAACCGGTGCATGGCTCATGGATTCAACGCCACCCGCAAGAATTAAATCATTTCTACCGGCAGCGATGCTTCGAGCCGCACAATCCAACGCCTGCATTCCTGACCCACAGTTGCGCTGTACCGTCCAGGCAGGAACACGACTACCGCAACCGAGACGAAGTGAAACTATACGGCCAATATTCGCTTCGTCTGGCCCCGAATTAACACAACCCAGGATTACTTCATCAAGTTGTTCCGGTGCAAAGGGTTGTCTGGCCAGTAGAGGGTATGCGGACTTAATCGCCAGATCTGAGGCAGTGAATGCCACGAGAGGGCTGGTTGATTTCAAATAGGGCGAACGACTACCGTCAACAACCAAGACTGGTTTGCCTGTCATCTTTTTCATCAGAATACCTTCGAATCAAAGTAATGAAGAAATATCATAAAGCAAAGGCAAGTCAAAATCATAAGTTTGTTAAATCGCAAGAAGTTTTTTGTGGTCACGTAAAGCCTGTTGAAATTTCCTTTTCATCGGAGGTTGAGAGTAGTCTATCTGACCATTTATGAGTGTGATTTCACGGGTTTTGGGTATTAGTTTCGGTTGATCTACGTAAAACAACGGGAGATATATCATATCGCCAAAAATAGGGTAATTCACCTGTTTGGTGTGGTATATGCCTCATACTTTAGGAGCGGGAAATAAATAACTTATACATTCTAGCTTGCCTTTTTGTCCGTCTTCATTCGTATAGCAACAGTTTCGTAGCCAGCTATGCGCCCGTTGCTATACGAATGAAGACAAACAAAAATTCTGCACCATAATGCCCAATTTATTTATTTCCCGTTCCTTAGGAGGGATTGGCAAAAGCGCCCCGGTGCGTTGAGATTTTCTTATCATTGGTCGTAATATCAACAGAAGGTCAAACTTTCACCAGATCCTCTTTTCCATATATAATAGTGCTTCTAGGTCAGAATATCTGACAATAACGACGCCACTGGGGGCTCCTCCACTAAGCTTTGGTGACCGTGCGTTTATAACCATTACACATACCACTTGTTTCAGATCTCGTTCAATAGACCCTGTATAGATTGAAAGTCGTGGTAGGATTGATTAGTACATGGGGCGGTTGGAACGTGGGCAATGCAATGGAGCGACACGAGGGAATATTCGAAGAGAAATAGACCTGGCCTAAAAGGTGCATTCATCTTCGCTTTCATGTTGCCTGGGAATGGAACACGAAAAATGCCATTATAGAGTGTGTAAAAACGTGGTGCCGAAGACCATTATTTTTAATGGCTCTGTACGATAAAGCAGAAGTTATGCTGTATTTGTCTAGCCGCGTTGGATGTTTTTGTTTTTCATTTGACAGTCTATCGGTTTTATCGTTAACAGCGCGTATTAGTGGTTGCCCTAATTTTCCTACATAGAAAAGTAGTAAATGATTTATATAATGAATTTGGTTAAAAGACGAAATGGCTAAAACTGCATTGATTACAGGCATTACAGGGCAGGATGGTGCCTACTTGGCTGAGTTTCTACTGGAGAAAGGTTACATTGTTCACGGCATAAAACGCCGTTCTTCACTTTTTAACACGGATCGTATCGACCATCTTTATCAAGACCCTCATGTTGAAGATAGACGGCTTCACCTGCACTATGGAGATTTAACCGATCCGACCAATTTGATCCGGATCATCCAACAGGTTCAACCTGATGAGATCTATAATCTTGCGGCGCAAAGTCATGTACAAGTCTCTTTTGATTCGCCGGAATACACAGCAGATACCGATGGCCTTGGGACGTTAAGAATATTGGAAGCTATTCGGATGTTGGGGTTGGAGAATAAGAGCCGGTTTTATCAGGCATCTACATCTGAACTTTACGGGAAAGTCCAGGAAACCCCTCAAAACGAAACTACACCTTTCTATCCTCGCTCGCCCTATGCGGTTGCCAAGCTATATGCGTATTGGATAACCGTCAACTATCGGGAAGCCTATGGAATCTATGGTTGCAATGGGATCCTGTTCAATCATGAATCACCGTTACGGGGAGAGACATTTGTTACCCGGAAGATCACTCGTGCGATTGCCCGTATTAAATTGGGGCTTCAAGAGTGTTTGTATCTGGGGAATCTCGACGCGAAACGAGACTGGGGACATGCTCGGGACTATGTGGAAATGCAATGGCTGATGCTGCAACAGGATGAGCCCGAAGACTTTGTCATTGCAACCGGCATTCAATATTCAGTAAGGGAATTCGTTAATTTTGCCGCCCAAGAATTAAGGATATCAATTCGTTGGGAAGGAGAAGGTGTTGATGAGAAAGGCTACGATGAAAATTCAAACCAATGTATTATTGCAGTAGATCCCCGTTATTTCCGCCCCACGGAGGTCGAAACTCTTTTGGGTGATCCGACCAAAGCAAAAGAAAAGTTAGGTTGGGAGCCAAAAATCACCCTTAAAGAGTTGGTTTCAGAAATGGTGAGGGAAGATCTCATCGCTGCAGAGCGAGATGCACTTTGTCAAAAAGAGGGATATAAGACATTTAGCTATCACGAATAAACAACAAAGGGATCAAACCAAAAAGCTTATGGCAATAGAGCGCAAAACTTCCAGTTCACCAATCGACAAGAGTTCGAAAATTTTTATTGCAGGCCACAAGGGATTGGTGGGCTCTGCTATTGCTCAGTGTCTAAATGAGAAAGGCTATACCAACATTATTGCTCAATCCCGGCAAGAGATGGATCTTACCGATTATCGGGCTGTAGAAGAT
This sequence comes from Methylococcales bacterium, assembly GCA_036480195.1. Taxonomy (GTDB): domain Bacteria; phylum Pseudomonadota; class Gammaproteobacteria; order Methylococcales; family JAZGGE01; genus JAZGGE01. Next base: position 461 of record JAZGGE010000153.1, on the reverse strand, counting down.
TATTTTTCAGTGCAGCAGCCTGATTGTGTGATCGATGCTGCTGCAAAGGTCGGTGGCATCCATGCCAATAGCACTTACCCGGCTGAATTTATCCGTGACAACCTTTTTATTCAGAACAGTCTGATCGATAATGCTTACAGATTCGGATGCAAAAAATTTGTCTTTTTGGGTTCTTCCTGTATTTACCCAAAATTGGCACCGCAACCTCTAAAAGAAGAATACCTTTTAACGGGGCTGCTGGAACCAACGAACGAATGGTATGCTATGGCAAAGATTGCGGGAATAAAGATGTGCCAGGCATATCGAAAGCAATATGGATTTGACGCCATCTGCCTTATGCCAACAAATTTGTACGGGCCGGGTGATAACTTCGATCTTGAAAACTCTCATGTTTTGCCTGCTCTTATCAGGAAATTTCATGAAGCGAAGATCAGTGAAAAGGAAAGTGTCACCATATGGGG
>JAZGGE010000152.1:0-10249 GCA_036480195.1 Methylococcales bacterium | reverse complement strand
CTTGCCGATGCCTATTTTAGCCGATCAATCAAGGCTGGACTGATAGCGGCGGTCGTATTTATGCTGTACGGAGGTTTATTGTTTACCTTTTTCGATTTTCGAGCCCACATCTCTTGGGCCGGACATGCGTCAGGGATGCTGGCGGGGGTTTTGGCAGCGAGTGTGCTTAACAAAACTAAGAGGATTTCGACGGTTCTATGATTGATCCAATGGCAAGACTTCAGAAAAAGCAGATTAAAAATTATCACGATTATAAAGGAAATGCGTTCATCGCTATGGTGCGCTTTCATTTTTCTCAGCATCATCTTTATGTCGTATATTGCTGCCTGCATTACTTCTGGGGGGAAGCTAAAACTAGAAGTGAAACTAAGGGTCAAAGTTAAACTAGAAAAAACTAGGAGTCAAAAGAAGAAACTAGGGGTCAAATTTTGAAAAAATGCTATTTCGAAAATGGAAAATATGTTCTTACTATAAATAGTATTATATCAATTCTTGACTCCTTGCATTTGTTCTCTCGCAACGTATAAATGCTTACAGTTATGTGCCTAGAAATTTAGGTCTACATTTGATTTTTTTTGAACTAAAAAAGGTTAATCTGGTTGGAATATATTATAATGCAAGTTTATTACAAACTGATGATGAAATATTGAGGACTTAATAAATGTTCAACGTAAACGTAATATTTTTTATTGTATTGTTTGCTCTTGCTTCCTGTGCAACTAGAGATGAGCCTACTTTAGTAGAATCACTAAAGGAGAAAATTAATACAGAAATATATGGTTGGTTTGATGGTGACTGCTTTGCGACACTTGAAAAGAACTTAAGTCCAGAAACTGAAATTTTAGTCGTATTGTTAGATGATCCTCCGTCAATCTCTTTGGCAAAGATCATTGGCCCCGCTAATCTTCAAACTTGTGGGCCTTTGTCTAATGACCGTCGTGAACAAAATGAGGCAGATGGATTATCTTTCTACGAAGTAGAATCCCAGAAAGAACTTGGTCTTGCAATTGGAATAATAGGAAAAGTTTCTCAGCCTAAAATAATAAATGGAGTTGTTCGTGCTGATATAGGAAATAATGGTATTATTGAGCATTTTACGCTTTGCGCAACAAATGACGGTATTAGTTTTGACATATGGGTTTCAAAGCCTTATGAGAAAAGTCGGATATGGTCAGGATTTTACTATTTAGGATATGATGTTGAACGCACTTGCCCATAAATTGAACAAAAGAGATAGATAGAATGGCGGTTTCCAAGAAAAACGTGAGTGGCAAAAAATGGTGGATATCCAATCAAGGTAAAGCAGCATATGCTAACAGTACGAGCATTGATAAACTCGATAGCACCTTTAAGTTGAATATTAGTGCCTTTAAAAAGGCAATAATAGATGCGGGGGCAAATATCCACTATATCGACAACTCGACGAAGCGAAAAACGTGCATACCTTCTTCATTGGTCGTGGAAAATTGCCAAAGGACTTATTACTGCCGATAAAGTTCCTGCTAAATCTGGTGTTGATATAGTGTGGGATCATGGTGATAAGGTGTCGTCAAGGAAAGCAGCTCAAGAAATGGTCATCCTTGCTAATATTAAATATCTGCCAAGCCTAACATCCAATCATATTAGAGGAAAAGCTATTGATTGGACAATTACTTGGACGGGGAATCTAAAAATTAAAAACAAGGCAGGAAAGGAAATTGAAATTTCATCAGAACCAAGGCATGGAGGAAAAGGTCGAACCAACAATGGAAATACTGATATTCATGCTATTGGCAAAACCTATGGGGTTATAAAAGCAAAGTTCATTAAAATAGACGGACCTCACTGGTCATTAGATGGAAGATAAAAGGCGTGTATATATAAAAAATACATAATCGGGGTAGGGAGCTACTATCCATTTTAGTGCATGGACGAACTGGATTGAAAAAAATATTCGGATTAAAAATATTTTATGAAATTATTTATAATCCACTTAAATAATTCAGTATTTTAGTGTAATAATTGAGCCGACTCTGTCAGATTTTGCGACATTGCACTACAAATGTCAACAATGTTGAGTGATATTACCCCTTAAGTTCTTTTGTTGCCGAAAAACAAGAGGACTGTATGAGTCGAACGTATAATTCTATGTTCGGTAGGAGATAAACAAAATGAGAGAAACTAGAGGTCAAAATTTTGAAAAAATGCTATTTCGAAAATGGAAAAGCTGTTCTTACTATAAATAGCATTATATCAATCTTAGACCTCTTAGTTGTTAGTTTTTACGAACAGAAATGCCTATACATGTAGCTTTTCCTCTAGCAACCAAGCAGGGAAGCGGTTAGTTTTCATCACGTGCGATATTATTAGAGCGGGACCAATACGCATGGGGGTCATCCCGTACTGGTATTACCCGCCATTCATTTGGTGTTGCCTCTGTACCCTGTTCCACTTTGAGCCTCATACGGAGCTTGGCCGCCTTTTCATCGTATAGGAATGACACAAGCACATAACGATTCCCCGATGTAACCTTGGCTACTTGGTGCATCAACGAGCAGGGAAACACTACCGCACTACCCGTCAAGGGCTTGTAAAAATCCCCGCCGTATTCCGGAAAGAGGAGGTGCCCCCCCTCAAAATCGTCATTCAGAATCAGCACTATCGCCTGCCGACGGTAACTGAGTGGCCGATCATGGTTGTCGCGGTGCATTTTGAAAAAACCACCTTCGTCCGCTGTATAACAGCCTATTTTATAGTCCTCTCGGTGAGTGACGAAGGTTCCGTAAACCTTTTCTATTTCCGGGAAGAGAGTTTGAATAAAATGCTGATCTAATTTCTCTAACAATACCCGGTCATGAATAAAACAATCGGTACGAATCTTCGAATCCTTGCGGAGAGTGACGTTGCCAACGGCACCCACTTTACCCTCATATTTTCGTCCATTATTCCAATATTCCAGGATTTCTCCTATCAATTCGGACGAAAGTACATTTTCCACTATCAGTATGGGTGCCTGACGCCGGGCGACTTGCGGTGCTGGTCGCTCCAATAACCGGCCTGCCTGTTTAACCATTTCTGGCAATTGTTGCCCGGGGTTATTCATCGGCGCAGCATGCAATACCTGAAGATTTTCGTTGGTAAGGAAAGCTATGCTTGCCCCCGATTCTACTCTGCAGAGGCCTGCAACCGTATTTTCAGAGTCGGCCCACAACGAAAGGGTGATGCCATGTTTATTACGCCATCGTTGCAACACTTCTGGCTCAGCGGGAAGGAGGTAGAGCCTATAGGCAACCTGCTTTCGTATTGTTCGTTCCTGCAACTCTAGTGCTCGAAAGAAATTCACTAACTTCTTATCATCAAATGGTAGGAAGAACAGGTAGGTTGGAAGCCCACCATAAAAATGGATTTGACGGAGCTTGCCGTCTTGATCGGGCAAAGTGAAAAGAGGTAAAAACGATCCCGGCTCTAACCCAGAGCGCAGAATATTGGATGAATCTACGTTATCTAGACCTGGTTTGGTCGATTTAGATTTGTGGTTAGGCAAAGAGGTGGTTGCAACTGTTTTCTCTGCTTTTGTTTCATGTTGATTTGGCTTGGTATCGTCCAGTTCTGGGACATAAATACGGCGAACATAGCGATTCAGCCCTTTGATAAATCCACAACGAAGTGCCTTCTCACTCGCGGTACGGGTTTTAAAATTTAGACCGGAATAATCTTCAAAGTCCTCCTGGGTTCGAGTACGACCCAGATCGTAGCGCTCCAATTCCAATAGCACTTCGGAATCCTGCGTTACTGTTTGTCCAGTCAGATGTCGATAACGGGTCAGACTGCGTTTGTTGATAGCCCGAATGTTCAAATCCGTATTGTGTAATGGTCGATCCGATGGAATATTGGGATCACGATAATAGTGATAGAGAAATTGGCGTGTGGGGTGGAAAACATCCCATCCATGCGTAAAAAACCGTAATGCCAGTGAAATTTCCTCGTGATTAAAGTAGAGGTAAGGGTCATAGGGAACCTCCGTAATAATCCGGGAAGATGCGAATATGAATCCAGCCGCAATGAATGCTCCATTCAGAGGATGGTCGGCTTTACTTTGTAAAAGCGACCCTCGAAAACGTATTTCCCCAGCAGCATTGAACAGTTGTGCACGCCGAACTGTCGGTAGCAAGTTAGAGGATAGTTGGTTCGGCGGTTTATAACTTGCCGGACTACCGGTAAGTAGTGGATTGTCTGCAGGGCAGCGTTCGAGCTCTACCAATAGTGCCTCATCCCAACCGTGGGTAAAACGCATGTGGCTATCGATCATTAGTGTGTATGGCTCACCTTGCCACAACTTTTGCACTTGATGCCGTGCCCAGCATACGCCTTGGCCTTCACGCCAGTGATAGGAAGCAGTCACGACTTGATTTTCGCGGGTTTTTACACGAAAACAATCTTTATCCTCCAGTGGATCAAACTGCCAGCATATTCCCACTTTTATCCGACCCGGCTTAGCCGCCTTATCAAATAAGTCATGTACTGTATGTTGGCATTCGGGATCACGGTAGCTCGCGATTTGTACGAAAATTGTCGGATCAGTTGTTTGCGAATTAGTATTTTCGTAGGGTGAATGTTTATTGGACATAATTTACTTTTCTTAGACCCTCCCCGCACGATAAGGAACCAGAACTAAATAAAACCCGAAATTGGTGTCGTATTAAGTCATATTAAAAGTCCGGCCCATACCTGATTCGGGGGCGTACAAAGAGGCGTATAGCGAGTTACGCAGCTCTTTGTACAACACAGAAGAGGGATAAAATAACTCAGTTTCGACCTTTTTAAATGTAGGTTCCTAAGTCACTATCATGCCATTGAAAGCTAGCGTTTCCCTCCAAATCGCCCTGTCGCGTACGCATCAGGGCCAAGAGGCGAACCATTTAAATTTACTGTTCCTCCGACGGACTCTGCATCTTTACCAAAAACCGCCCCGTCAACAACGCCAGAAGTCGTTACTGGATCGGAATTCCCGCCGCCGATACTGTAGCTTCCCTGTTGGTCGGTGAAGGTAAAACTACCGTCACTGTTGAGAGTTGCTTCTCGTGTTTGTATGTTGGCAAATGCTCTACCGGTATCAAAGTTAATTCTAAAATCCCGTGCTTGACCTTTTCCAAAATCAATGGTTCCCTGGAATTTTCCGCAGGTACCACACGAACTTTCAATGCCGTTGAAATAGATTTCCCCACCGGCCAATCCTTGGTAGTCGAAAACCGACTGATCGGCAGCCAGGTCAGCAATCTTATCTTGTGGCGTGACAAAACCCTCGGCGAAACTAAAACGAGATTCAAGAAAACGGTATTCATTGCCGTTGGTTGATTTCCAATTATTAAACGCGGGATCAGGCTCATAATAACCGATTTCCAGTGATGGAAATGCCTGACTTTCCGTCACAACTCGGCGAAGCGGAATCTCGATGCTGTCGCTTTGGTCGCCAGATCTCCCTTCTTCAAAGTTGACGAGGAGCATGAGTTTCGAATCGTCGACTTCAAATGTAAGTTTGCCGGTCGATGTAAGAGAAGTAATCAGAGGATCATCCTGAAAGAGATCAGTAGTTTGACCATTGATCAGAGCATCCGATGTTTCTTGTTCTCGACCTCCATTTTGCACGTTTTGATAAGGATTTCGGACTATCTGCCATGAGGGATTACCGTCAGCTGTTGTCACTTTTCTCATTAGATAGGCGGAATGAATGCCTTTTTTAACAACCGGTGTCGGATCGGGCACAGGATCAGTATCCGGCGTTGGATCAGGATCCGGCGTTGGATCAGGTACAGGATCGGGATCCGGAGTTGGGTCGGGTACAGGATCAGGATCCGGAGTTGGGTCGGGTACAGGATCAGGATCCGGCGTTGGATCGGGTACAGGATCAGGATCCGGCGTTGGGTCGGGTACAGGATCAGGATCCGGCGTTGGGTCGGGTACAGGATCAGGATCCGGAGTTGGATCTGGCACAGGATCCGGATCCGGGGTCGGATCGGGTGCGGGATCAGGATCCGGGGTTGGATCGGGTACGGGATCAGGATCCGGGGTTGGATCGGGTACGGGATCAGGATCCGGGGTTGGATCGGGTATGGGATCAGGGTCCGGGGTTGGATCGGGTATGGGATCAGGGTCCGGAGTGGGATCGGGAACAGGGTCGGGATCCGGCGTTGGATCGGGTACGGGATCAGGGTCTGGAGTGGGATCGGGCACAGAGTCAGGATCCGGGGTTGGATCGGGTAAAGGATCAGGTTCAGAATCAGGATCAGAATTCGGATCTGTATCAGGATCAGACGATGGATCTGTGTCAGGATCAGACGATGGATCCGTATCAGGATCAGACGATGGATCTGTATCAGGATCAGACGATGGATCTGTATCAGGATCAGACGATGGATCTGTATCAGGATCAGACGATGGATCCGTATCAGGATCAGACGATGGATCCGTATCAGGATCAGACGATGGATCCGTATCAGGATCAGACGATGGATCCGTATCAGGATCAGAAGTTGGATCCGTATCAGGATCAGACGATGGATCTGTATCAGAATCAGGATTTGGTACAGGATCCGGGGTTGAATCGGGTGTGGAATCAGGATCAGTACCAGCTACAGTGAGTCCGAATTGTTCGGCTTCTCCTAGTTGATCTCGAATCAATATATCTTTGGGAGCCGAAGCTTCGTTCGGTAACCGCTCGGGGCTGTCAGGCTGCGGAACGGTCGCGGCTGTAGTTTCAGTAGGATCTTGCAGGGGCTCAAAAGCAGCAAACTCAGCAAGAGAAGCGTACTCCTCGCTTTGCGCACTAAGCATCGACTCTTCAGCTATCTTAGCCACATTTTTATAACCGAATGGCAGACTCGCGAGCAGTTGTTTCGCCAGTTCAAAAGAGGGATCTTGTTCAACCGCTTTTTGACATTCTATTCGCGCTATTTCATATTCCTCACGGTCGACGTGATCAAGGCATCGACTAAAAGCATAGAATGCTTCCAGATCTTTGGTCGAAAGTTCGTCTATGCTTGCTTTAATCTTCGGAGATAATTGAGTTGGATCAATGCCAGATTGTTGCAGAATTTGATAAACCAACGCTTTTTGCAGTTTGAAAAGCTGTGCGAGTTCTCCTTCCTCCCTTGCAGCCCCAAGCTCTGAACCACTACTGGCAAAAAATGCTGAATTAATGGTTAATTGGTTATCGTTCTCTTGAGCCAGCAGGGGTGACGCGTTGCTTGTTAGCAAGACGGATGCAATGGAAGCTTTTAACGACCGGATCACCGGTGATTTTTTTTTCATTTCAAACCCTTTTTCTTGCCGATCTTGTAATCACCCAGAATGAGTTTTTCAGCTCGTAAAAGACGACCAGAACGCAATGCAACCTCCTTATCACTCAACCCACTTCGACTTAATTTTATTTCATCCAATAGTTTCTGGATTTTCTGTCTCTCCAATACTTTAAGATTGGGAATTTTGGCCAAATCAGAAATAACCAGAGCCGTTAAACCTTTACCAACATACCTATACTTTTCTTGGCCTTTATTCAATAAGGGATGCACGGCAATGCTATTGGGCGTTGGAGTAGCATCGCTGATCTGAGCTTCATTGGCCAAAATTCGTTTCGCTTCTTCTTTAAGATTTTGGCTGACCAGTAAAGTCAAATTGCGCTTAACTTCTTTCGCTCTTTCACTTTCCGGTTCGATTTTGACGTATCGTTGCCACTGCCGAATAGCATTCTTCAAATCGTTTTGCTCAAGTTTCATTACACCAAGATGGTAGGCGGCTGCGGGGTTATAGGGGTAAGCGCTTTGAGTCTGGCTGAAGAGGGTCTCGGCTTTTTTAAAATCTTTTTCGCGGAATGCCTTTATTCCATCACGCACAATAGAGCTTTCCGGACTTACGAGCAAACCGTCTGACACTTCAGCGCCGCCAGGCAGCAAACCAACCTGACGGGATTCTCCAGTGACTTGAATAATTTGGCCCCTCGCCAGTTTTTTTTGTTTTCCCTGGTTATCAATCCACTTTGCAGTATGTTCATAAACAGAGAGTTTTACTCCTTCTACACCGACTTTCAGGTTGATTTTGCCCGTTTTGAGTTCAACTCTGCCTTCCGGTGTGTGAATTTTCAGACTCTGCTCGCGCCCTTGCAACATGGGCATGCCATAGACCATTAGCTGGCCTTGCCATAGGTGCAACATGCTTACCCCGTTTTTCTCATTCAGGCCCAATAGCGTATCAGGGCCTAAATGAATCACATCACCGGTAGCTGTTACCACACGACAACGACTGTTAGCAGAAGTTTTGATCACATCGCCTCTAGCCACGGGCATTTCGAACAGACCCTTATACACATTGCGGGTATTCAAAACCAAAAGTTGCACGTCGCCATTCGCCAACTCGATTCGACCGAGTGAATCGCTGGAAGATACGTTTAGTGGTTTGTCAGTGGTGACATAGGACTCAATAGTGGGGCGTTCGGGAAGCTTGCCCCAGCATACGCCTCCACTGAGCAGTAAAACTATAATAAGCCCTGTCTGGTGTTTTATATTCATGGCAACCTCGTTTAAGATCAAAATCTGAAATTCACGCCCATATTGACCCCGACAAGATTTTTTTCGTAGTCAAACAGGGGTGTCTTGGAATCATTACGGATATAGGTATAACTGGCGGAGACGAAAAAGTGGTCATAAAATGTTTGGCTGATCACCGCTGTGGCAGTATAGCGGTTGTCTTCACGGTCTTCCTGGAACAACAGAGCCGGTGAATCATAACCACGATTTTGATAACGGCCTTGTAGGAATATTTCCGTCCCCGTTTGGAACCGAGCGAAATAGGTGGGGGCTATCGACCATTCATCAAAGGAAAATCTTTCTGCTGAAGCCTCTCTTACGGTATACCCTCCGAGCAATGTAGCGATATGGATGGCACCACCGAAGTCAAACCGAGTGCGGGGCCCCAGCGTTACTCTATGGGTGGAATTATCCTGAGAATCGGTGCCATCGGCGACGAAATGCTCATAATCGTAACGGTAGCCGAGAAGTATTTCTAAATTATCATTCAGGCTGATTTCGATGTTGGGCGCGGTATAGAAGCCCTGGGTCAATTCTTCATCTGCAAATCGCTGATTAACAAAACCGAAGGGCAACTTGGCTCGAAACTCTCGGGTCAGGTATTCAATACCACTGTTAACGTCTATGCGGGTGAAGTTGAAGTCGCCACGAGGTGAATCCAGGTATTGATCATGGAAAAAATTTAATCGGCTCCGCCACACAAAGCCATCGCGCTCACCAAAATCGTAGAGAACATCGCCATTTACTTTGGATTCAACCAGCCACCCCCGAAGTCGGCCAGGAAGAATCAACGTGCCCCCTCCGTCGGGTAGGGTAATATTATTGTCTGCCGGGCCGACATTGATATTGTCATCGTATACAGTTCCTACACTGGCCCGCAAAGAAGTAAACCACCGTTTATCGGTGCGATCAATGCGAGCAATCATCTCCCGTGCCGAATTATTCAAACTTTCAGGTGCCTCAGAATCAAGGAGTACCTGCAATTCCTTTTTTGCCGATGCCAAATCACCCGTTTGCAGATAGGCCGTTGCGAGCTCCACCCGTACCGCCAATAGGCTTGGATCACGCTCTAGGATTTCGTTAAATTTTTCGATCGCGAGTGTGGGTCGATTGGTTTTATAAGCCGTTTTTCCGAGCCAAAACAACACATCGATGGTATCCACTTCATCAGCTATTTCCTGTAGCAATGGCAGTGCAAGTCGATAGGAACGATCATAGTAAAGGGCCATGGCCTCACGAAGCTTGACGTTGAGCGCCTCTAATCTTTTCCGGTCCAGCTTTTTGTATTCATTGCTTAAGGGAGTTCCAATTCTGGATTCAGTCGCGCCCTTTCCAGATTCAGCAGCCAGAGCCCCATCATCTACAAGGTTCATCATTGAAAAGAACAAAATCCAGTAAAAATTCATAAAAATATTTTTTCTCCACATACCTCTGCCCTTTGTTGTAAAGTCATTTTTACTCATTCCCGCTCCAACCTTTCAATTGCAAATCCAACCTGTTTCTCCGCTGGTTTGAATCCAGGATTCCGTATAAGAAGGTTCTGAAATACTGCAAGAGCCATTTCGAATGCTCGTTTATCCATCAGTTCCAGGCCTTTTTCATATTCCTCCCAAATTTCTCGCTTTGTTATCTGGGACAGGTTTTTCTTTTTAGACATTGTGCCGCCCGAGCCAAACTTCATGGCAATGCTG
>JAZGGE010000151.1:0-2334 GCA_036480195.1 Methylococcales bacterium | reverse complement strand
CTTTGCGTAGACCTAGCGAAGAAGAGCTTGCGAATGCCACTCACCGTTCATTCGAGTTTGAAAGACAACCAACCGATGATAAACCTTGGGTTATTGAAACAGATGGCGGTAAAGGTATCGGCATGGACCCGCGTCGTCTTTCTGCTGCGCCGAGTAAAGATTCGAATGGGCTGGAAGTCTGGCGGCTTATAAACAGTGGCACATGGAGTCACCCCATTCATATTCACTTTGAGGAAGGTATTATCCTGCGAAGAAATGGTAAAGAACCGCCTGAATGGGAAAAGTGGGCGCGTAAAGATGTTTATCGCCTTGGCCCTCAAGAAGACAGCGGAGATTTAATCGAGGTTGCATTACGCTTTAGAGAATTTGCTGGCACTTATATGGAGCATTGTCACAATACTCAACACGAAGATCATGCCATGTTATTACGTTGGGATATTGAACATCCAGGTCAGGTTAAATTGATGCCAACACCTATTCCCACCTGGGATGGCGTTAGCTATGTTGATACAGTTGCATTGCCTACGTTTAGAGAAGGTGATGATGTCGGTCAATTTGGCCCAGACCTTGATCCCGTTTCTGTTTGGGTTAAAGATGCAGTGATAGGCGAACTGGATAATGTCAGAGATAATCCTATCGGCGATGCGTTATCAGAAATTGAACCTGATAATGAACGTGGCACGGCAACCTTTCCGTTAACCAAAGGGATCAATATAGATGCCAATGGAAAAGAAACAGATGTCTGGTATTTCCTACATGATGTCAGTGATAAAAAATTAGCTGATGAATTAGGGCTTGCCTGGGCTGGAGGATTGGCTAATACACCGGTTGCTGCGACTTCAGAAGCCACTGTATCTGAAACAGGTCAATGGACATTTCATGGTGATTTACCCAATCCAATTTGGGCACATGACAATGATACCAATCCAGTAGAAGGACTTCCGGAGGTCGATGACAATAACACCTATTCACCGCTTCGTCGGGTTAATTATGCGGGTAAGGATGTAGTCTTCAATGCCATTATTATTAAATGGGGAGATAAACCATGGGAACATAATAGAATCGACAAAAGTTGCCTAAGCTTTCCAGATTTACCTGCCAATACAACGTGTCCGTATAACGGTAACGTATGGGGCGGTGTCAATGAATCTGGACATGTAGTGGAACTGGTGACAGAAGGTTCTAATCCGCATGTGACCCTTAAATTACATAAATCCTGGTCGGAAGAAGGTGACTATCTACCATTCTACATGGTGTTAGATACTTACCCTTTTGGTCCTTCAAAAACTATGGGGGTTCCGTATGTGCCAAAGCATCAATTCCTTGCTGGTGCGGTAGTCCCTCTGATTCAGTTCTTGCCACCTGCGCCAATACGTCCTAGCTATCCGCCTACTCCAGCAGATGGAAATGGTGTTCTTGGTGGTGGTCCGTTTGGAAGCCAGGTTGGTGTACCTTCATACTTTATGCCAGAAGAAACCTATAGCCCCATGTGGCATATCGGCTTTGCTCACTGGTTAACACCTGCGACGGATAGTGTTGGTGTTGTGAAAGGATTGAAGCAGCTTAAAGAGTTACGAGCGGAAGGTAAACTGGAAATTATCGAATGGCCAGCCGCAAAGAACCCGGGTACTAATGGATATGATTTCAATAACCTGAATTCACCCCATGTGGTTAATTGTCCAACCCCTTTTACGATTGATGCCGCGATTCATCGTGCACGTAAATTCGACAAAATAGGAAAAGGAGAAATTGAAAACTAAAGAGCTCAGGCTTTATCAGTATCTATGTGGCGCAGGGATGCGCTGCAATATTTAAACCATACTTCACGCGGTCACGGTAAAAAAACGCGGACTTTATTAGGAGTTTTATTATGAAATCCTTAGTAAAAAAATATCTTCTAGCGACTATTTTAGTTTTGTTTAGTGTTGGAAGTATTTCTATTGTAAATGCTACTTCTCCTTGGGGAGCAGACTATTTTCCAAACGTTCCACTCATCACTCACGAAGGAAAAACAGTTCATTTTTTTGATGATTTAATCAAAAACAAAGTTGTGGTCATTAATTTTATTTATACCCATTGTGCAGATACCTGCCCCTTGGAAACAGCTCAGCTCATTAGTGTTCAGAAAATTATGGGAGACCGGTTGGGTAAAGATGTTTTCTTCTACTCCATCAGTATTGATCCCAAACACGATACACCAGAAGTTTTGAAAGAATATAAGGAAAGGTTTAAAGCAAAATGGACATTTCTGACGGGTAAAGAATCAGATATTATTCTACTTCGTAAAAAACTGGGCTTATATATCGAAGAAATTCAGGATGGCTCTAATAATCA
>JAZGGE010000150.1:0-2918 GCA_036480195.1 Methylococcales bacterium | reverse complement strand
TTGCCAGTTTTCACCTTTAATATCGTGAATGACGGCAGAACCCGTCCACGATAACAATGTCGGAACAACTAAGCCAACACCCTTACCTGACCGGGTCGGTGCGAATGCCAATACATGTTCTGGACCGTCATGACGTAAATAGTTCTGCCCAAGCCTTCCAAGAATTACGCCCGACAGCGCGAACAGCCCGGCATTGACGACGTCGCTGGCTTTTGCCCATGTGGCAGATCCATAGGTTGTGACATGTTTTGATTGTCTGGCGCGAAGCAACGAACCAGAAATTGCGGTCATCGTTCCAAGCACACCGCCACCTGCTGCTATCATGCCAGCCTGACGAAATAACTCCGGTGCATAGGCATCATAGGCATACCACCACTCAAACAGTCGCCAAGGATAATAGACAGGCCAATCAGCAAGCGTGAACCAGTACTCACCCAACCCACTTTGATATCCAAGCCGAAATGCCACCCACTGGGTTGAAGCCCAAAGCGTGCCGGTAATTGTAGAAACAGTTACTGTCGCCTGGCCGATTAATATCTTAGTTGGTGTCATAGTTTCAGGGCCACTCATTCGTGTTGAAAGATGGCTCAAGGAAGCTATTAAATAGGGATTGAATCAAGCAGAAAAACAAACGGAAAATTGACTTAGTGTATGTAAATCAATGTGTTGTATGGTGTATCCAAAGACGGAGGCGCTACGCCAATCACAGCCATTTCATCACGATTTTGTGAGCATATTGATAGACTTTGACAGGTGTGGACTGACCAATGAGAATAAGCGTTGCTTAAATCCAAGGTACAAAAATAACCAAACTATTCGGGCGAATCGAGCAATTGCCGATATCCGGATTTGCTCATCCATTTGGCTCGTTGGAGGTGGGATTGCCAGCAGGATTTGGAGGAAGATCCATCTGACTTGATTCCCATGATTTCTTCAGCTGCAACTTTCCAATGAACATCATCTTCTTCTGCATCTAACAAACGTAGATAGAGTTTGAAATGCTCACGATCATAGGACGTCACAATATCGCTGATTGGCGCTTTTGGTTTTAGATTTTGAGAATCAGGCATCACAACAGTTTATCATATAAATAATCCCGTACTGGGATAATTCGAAAACGGGATTAATGGAAGAGTCGTTTTAATATTATGAGCGACTTTTACAATGCCGGGATCATTAGGTACTCCAAGATACAAAAAATTTACTTCTCTGTTGATTAAAGCGAGAATTCAAGCAGAACTCACTCAGCAAGCTGTTGCAGACAAACTCGACAGGCCGCAATCATTTGTCGCCAAATATGAAGGCGGGGAACGTCGGCTCGATTTTATAGAACTGATAGACATTGCTGCAATATTGAAAATAGAAATTAGTGAAATTGCGGCGAAATTTGTCAATGATTGTGACATTAATGATTAATATATGACAATACTGCAGAGTGTCATATTATTACCATCATAGATAGAGTAAATAACAGTATGCTTGGGTAAGAGGAGTAAGGACGATGTCCCCAACAGCGCTACCGGAAAAATCGTGTTTCCTAATATCTGATCCGAGTGAGCAAAATTTGCAACACATAGCTCCTCACCTACGCAACAATGCCAGACAAAAATTTACCAATCTCGACAAAGCTGCAGATATTGCAAAAATTCCACGATATTTCTGCTCCCATAGTATCGATATTGAACAATCACACTGGATGTCCAGACCGTGTGAAATAAATAGAAAACGCGTATTTGATCACCTCTATACAGAATCATCGTGGCACAACAACGATCTGGTCACCGCGATCAAATCCGAGCAAAGACAGAGGTTATTTATCTGTGGTTTTTGGCTTGATATTGACTTAACGCCAATAGCCATGGAAGCCTATGTTGACGGCTTCGATGTTCATATTGTGAGCGATATGGTATTCAGTCGCGATAATTTTTCTCATGATAACGCAATGCGCAGGTTAATCCAAATCGGCGTAGTGCCAATCACTCTTTGCCAATTAATACATGAATGGATGTCATGGACAGCAGATCAGGAAAATGCCAATTCGTTGAAGTTGGTGCTTGATGATCTTATTGAGCAAAAATAGTTAAATGTTTTGGCAGCAGATTTTGGTTTGTCATTCCTTAATATTCCATGTTTATTACAAATGCCTGCATCAGTTGGTGTTTTGCACATCCGCTTAGCGGACCGGGCTCGCGTGAACAAAGCCCAATAATCCTTTCAGTCTTAATGGTCTTGGCCAGTCGGCTTTGATCCCTTGTGCCTGGGTGCACTACGTTCACCCCTTATGGACGCTCATTTCATTCGCGGCTTTGTTTGGTTCACACCGGTGCGCGGTGTGGGCGGCTCTCGGGTGTAGTCCCGCCGGGGCGGGCCGCAACCGGTGAGGCTTGCGGTTTCAAATAGTCAGTATTGTCCGTCTGTGATCTTTCCTCATCATCACCAGTCCTCCAGTCGTTCCTCCTTTCGGTCCATTTTCTCTGTGGTCGCTCAGGAACACTTGGACGGAGTGGATGCGGCCCACCCCAGCGAACCTTCCCCTTGTTGTTCACCGCCCACCCCGCTTCCGGGGTGAATGGCGGGGAGAAAGGGAGAGAAATCGATATGGAAAATATCAATCGTAGGAAACGCAAGACAACTAACAAACGCAGTAGAGCACCACGACAAGACCTCTATCAGGAGATCACCAACAAGATTATTGCCCAGATGGAGCAAGGCAAATTTCCGTGGGTGCAACCTTGGGACAGCAATCATGCTGCTTGTGCTGTTGGCTTACCAGTCAATGCCACCACCCAACGCCGCTATTCCGGCATCAATGTTTTGATTTTGTGGGGAGCTGTGTTTGATCATGATTTTGCATCGCAAAACTGGCTGACTTTCAAACAGGCCAGAGCCCTTGGCGGTTCGGTTAGTAAAGGCGAAAA
>JAZGGE010000149.1:0-2106 GCA_036480195.1 Methylococcales bacterium | reverse complement strand
GTTCTGTTGGTAGATGATGAGCCTGATGTGCTTAGCATGTCTAAGCTGGTAATGAAAGATTTTGAGGTCTACGGTCTCCCGCTTAAAATCTATACGGCTGAAAGTAAAGCTGAGGCGTTAGAGCTCCTTAGTAATAATCTTGAAGTAGCGAGTTCGTTGGCAGTGGCTTTTATTGATGTGGTGATGGAAACGGATTCGGCCGGACTGGAATTGTGTAAATATATTCGGGATGATATGGGAAACCGACTGAGTCAGCTTTTTATCCGTACGGGTCAGCCCGGATTGTCGACTGAAACGGATGTTATCGATCGGTACGATATCAACGGCTATTTCACCAAAATAGAAGCAACCCAAAGCAAATTGTATTCCCTGGTAAAAAGCAGTGTACGGCAGTACCTTTCATTCGGAATGTCGCTAGCGACGATAGCAGTGCTGAATGACCTTATTGCCGCGTCATCTGGCGGGACTGCAAATGTCTCAGGGCCTTTTGAAAATGAACTGACGGGAACTCAAGTAAAAATCTTAGACGCCGTTCACCATCTGGGCGGATACAGTCTGGAACTGGAAGATATACCGAGATGGTTATTTGTTGACGGTAAAGTCTTATTCGAGGAGGAGGTGGATGCCGCTCGCGGCATTGCAATGCGCGATCAACTGCTGGCACAAGAAGGTATAGTTTTACAACCGGGAGGAGATCAATATATTAAGGGGCAAGAGGGTTATCAGCTAATACAGGTAGTAGAGAAGTCGTCGCAAGCAGAAGTAATTTATGTTTTTCAAACCCCCTTCCTAGCTCCTGAATTTGTAGTCAATTTGATGTATAGCGTTATCGCGGGCATGGCGACCGCCTGGCCGCAATCGAGCTGATTTAGATGTTCGAAACTATCACCTGACCATGGTTTTATCGGATGCTAAAAGAATTTTTAAGCAAATTCCCTTTTTTAGCGAATTCAACGATGACGAACTCCAGGAGGTGATGAAAATCGGCCACGAGAAGAGCGTGGAAAGTGGTCAGTTGCTATTCAAGGAAGGGGATGCGGGCGATTATCTATATATTATCCTTGAAGGAAGGGTACGTGTTTTTCATAGCAAGGAAGAAGAACAAATTTCGCTTTCGACTTTAGATAAAGGTGCATTTTTTGGCGAAATAGCATTGTTCGATGGCAGGCCGCGGTCTGCCAGTGTCTCGACTTTAGCCCCTTGTCATTTATTTTACTTGGGAAGAGTCGATTTTATCAACTTGCTAACCCATTCAAACCATATGCTTTTTGGTTTTATGCGCGGATTAAGTACCAGGATTCGTAGTATGAATCACGATTTTATAATTACATCATTGCAGAAACGCCACGTTGAGGATCTGGCCGCGATCGATAGACATAGGGATATTTCACAGATGGTTGCAGGGGTCGCCCATGAGATAAACACACCCATCAGTATCGCCAATCAAGGGGCCATGTTCATCAGCGAGACCTTGATCCCGGCAACGATTTCGGCGGTAGCTAAAGACGAGCCTGCCAAGGAAATATTGAGGGATGTTGTGGATGCCGCAAAACTCGTTGCAGCCAACACTCAACGTGCAGATACATTAGTCAGATCATTTCAAAACCTTTCCGTCCGACAGGTTGCAGATTCGCTGGAGGAAGTCGATCTGGGTGAATTGATGAATGAGATTATCGTGCTTTACCCCGTTCGGGCAAAAAACTCAAAATTTACCATCGAAGTAGATTATCGTATCGAAGGTAACGGCCGGTGGTTGGGGTATCCCGGCTATTTGACACAGATTCTGCTCAACCTGATCAACAATGCCGAAATCCATGCCTACAGCAAAAATTCGCTCGGTTCTGTGCAAATCATGCTAACAACCGACATGGATCGTTACCTTATTAAGGTGAAGGATTTTGGTTGTGGCATCAGCGAGGAAAACGTCCGGCAGGTTTTTACCGCATTCTTTACCACCAAGCGTGGGCAAGGGGGTACTGGTCTAGGGATGGCTATCGTCCATAATTTAGTCACTAGCGCTTTACAAGGTACGATAGAAATCGGCTCTAAAGTCGGGAAAGGCACAATCATCACAATCAGATTTCCGAAACGGTTAAAAGTAAAAAA
>JAZGGE010000148.1:0-8540 GCA_036480195.1 Methylococcales bacterium | reverse complement strand
GCAATCAATATTCACAATGACGAGGTAGATACTAGTGCGTATAAACTACTTTTCCGATGTACACCTGGAATTTGGTTTGTTGGAAGTTCCATCCACTGATGCAGATGTTGTTGTTGCAGCAGGGGATATTGGTGTGCATTTGGACGGTCTCGAATGGCTCAAAAAGTTTTCGAAGCCCGTTGTCTACGTCGCAGGAAATCATGAATTCTATGGGAGAGAATATCGATCTACCCTTGCCAGTTTAAGGGCCGGTGCAGTCGATAACGTTCATTTTCTGGAGAATTCTTCGGTCGTGTTGGGCGGCACCCGGTTTCTGGGATGTACACTTTGGACTGAACTGGGTGGTGATGACAATGAGTTGTTTTCAGAGTTAAAGAGGGCGGTTAACGATTTTAGACATATTGGCTATAAAACTGGCTTTATGGAGTATTCAATCTATACCGAAATGTCACGGGAGTCTAAAGATTGGCTGGTAAAGGAACTGGAAAAACCATTTCCCGGCCCGACCGTCGTTGTGACCCATCATGCGCCAACCTATTGGAGTTGGACTAAATCGCCGTCCTCCTTGTTGCGCTACGCGTATTGCAATGATCTAAGGGAGCTTTTTCATCAGCACCCAATTGACGTGTGGTTCCATGGGCATATCCATAGCGTCTCGGATTACCGTTGCGCCGATGCCCGAATACTCTGTAACCCTAGGGGTTATGATGGCAAACAACTGGTTGCGGATTTTGATCCGGCAAAAACAGTTGAAATCTGAGCTGTCTAATTCAACTACCCATGCGAAAAAGCGACTTCTCATACCAGCTTCCTGACGCCTTGATTGCCCAAAAGCCGTTGGAAGAAAGGAGTGCAAGCCGATTGTTGTGTCTTGAGTCGAGAATTGGTTGTCTTACTGACAAGAAATTCACCGAGTTTACCGAGTTGATTGACCCCGGTGATTTACTAATTTTTAACGATACCCGGGTTTTTCCAGCCCGGTTGTATGGTCGAAAAGAAACTGGCGGCAAAGTAGAAATATTGATTGAAAGAATTTTGGATGATCAATCGGTGCTCGCCCATATTCGAGCCAGTAAATCGCCAAAGTCCGGTACTCTACTATTATTAGGTAACGGTATTAGCTGTATCGTTACAGGTCGAAACAACGATCTGTTTAAGCTCAAATTTCCAACGGGACAAACCGTTAAAGGTATAGTCAATGAAATAGGACATATTCCATTGCCTCCCTACATTGATCGGGCAGATGAAACCTTCGATCACGAGCGTTATCAAACTGTATTTGCCAGGCACACCGGTGCAGTTGCAGCACCTACAGCAGGATTACATTTCGACGACGGGATGATTCAGAAAATAAGGAAACGGGGTGCTCAGACAGCGTTTGTTACTCTTCATGTCGGTAGTGGTACTTTTCAGCCAATTCGAGTTGAAAATATCGCCGAGCATCGTATGCATTCAGAATATTTTGAAGTAACTTCTGCTGTTGCTGATGCGGTAAAAAAAACGCATGCAGCAGGAGGACGTGTTGTTGCAGTGGGTACTACTGTCTTAAGGGCATTGGAATCGGCATCTCAAGCCGGTTCGTTACAGCCCTTGGCGGGTGAAACGGATATTTTCATTAGCCCCGGATATCAATTCAACTGTGTTGATTCGCTATTGACCAACTTTCATCTCCCGGAGTCAACCCTGCTTACCTTGGTTTGCGCCTTTGCCGGGTACAATAAAGTAATGGCAGCGTATCAGCATGCCATAGAACAATCTTATCGATTTTATAGTTATGGCGATGCCATGTTTCTAACCCGCGCTGAATATTGCTGATTATGGAATGTAGAGAACAGTGTGGCGCTTGTTGTATCGCTCCCTCGATTTCCTCCGTGATCCCTGGCATGGCTAATGGGAAACCGGCAGGCGTAACGTGTATTCACTTATCCAAGACATTGCAATGTAACCTGTTCGGAGACCAAAGCCGTCCCAAGGTCTGTTCTGATTTCAAACCGACGGCTGATGTATGTGGTATTTCCCGGACGGATGCACTTGAGTTGTTAACGCGGTTGGAGGAGGGAACTCGCGACTAAAACAATAGGTTTATTGCGTTCAAGAATGCCCCTTTTGAGTTGCTACCATCCCGAAAAGATGTGCGTTAAAAACAGGTATTCTTAAGCGCGAGAGGTATGCTTTATGGGGTCATCCAGCAAATAGCTATTTCGTATATATTCGCCCAACAAATGGAATTCTTCATAATGGCCACTGTTTTTGCGCCAAACCAAGCCGATGTCGCGATAACTGTCTTCTTTGAGTTCGTGGAGTTCTATCTGAGAGCCTAATGATAGAGTGGAGTGCTGAGCCATTTCCGGTATGAAGGTGACACCTAAATCATTTTCAACCATATGCAGTAAAGTATAAAGGCTGGTGGCGGCAAATTGATTCACTTTATTGGTATGCAATAATTTACAGGCCGATAAGGTATGTTCTCGTAAGCAGTGCCCATCTTCAAGTAGTAATACACTCTCTTCTTTAAGTCGACCGAGAAGTGTTTTTTTCTTGTTCAACCATTTTGATTGCGGATGGCACGCCAGCATAAAATTATCTTTAAACAGTGGCATAATTTCTACATGCTTAAATTCATAAGGTAAGGCGACCAGCATTAAGTCGATATCACCCGCGATTAATTCATCATAAAGCAGATGTGTTGTGCGTTCTTTGAAAAAGAGTTGTAAGGACGGAAATTCTTTCTGAATATCCGTAATTATTGAAGGCAATAAATAGGGTGCTATCGTTGGAATAACCCCAAGCACCAATTTTCCCGATAGAGGCAGTTGATTTTCTGCGGGTATTTTCACTAAAGACTCGAGTTCGTGTAAGCACAGACGCGCCTTTGCGACAATCTCTCTTCCCATTGGGGTGATCGTAACGGATTTACTGGTACGATCAACCAAATGAGCCTTTAGTAATTCTTCCAGCTCTTTTATGGCAATGCTGAATCCTGATTGTGATATGGAACAAGATTTGGCTGCATTGCTGAAATGGTGGTGCTTGTCTAAAGCCACCAAATAGCGCAATTGCTTAACTGTAGGTAAATTATATTTAGCCACTAGAGAAAGAACTGATACATTTAATTTATTGATTTAATATATTTAATCAATTTTACTGATGCATGACTGGGGGCTATAGTATCACCAGATGATAAGAAACGATAGTTTTTTCATCATCCAATCTAGTTATATATCATTGATTATTATAAGTATAATTCAGCAGGAGGCTTTATGCGCTATATATTCGTATTAACTTGCAGCTTGGCATTGTTAACTGCCTGTCCCAAATCACAACTCGAGAATCCCGAGGCGGAATCAGTAACAAAATCGCAACCAAGCACCCCGCCAGAACAACCGGATGAGGATCCTTTATTGGGTTTACCCGCTGTCCCAATTCCGGACGATAATCCACAAACCGCTGAAAAAATTGCGTTAGGAGACAAACTATTTCATGACAAACGTTTTTCCATAGATGGTACTGTAAGTTGCTCTAAATGCCATGATGATAAAAAAGCTTTCACTGATGGTTTGCAGTTTTCCGCAGGCCACAATGAACTGATTGGAACCCGAAATGCGCCTACGGTAGTTAATGCTGCGTTTTATACATCACAATTTTGGGATGGAAGAGAAGCGGATCTAGAAGGACAATCCAAACAACCCCTAATTAATCCAATAGAACATGGTTTAGCCAAGCATGAAGTTGTCCTTGAGATTGTTAGAACTGATTCGGACTACAAAACTGCGTTTTCATCAGTATTTGGCGTTACGGGTAAAAAGATATCCATAGATCATGTCGCTAAAGCGATTGCCAGTTTTGAGCGCACATTGATTTCCGGCAATTCACCGTTTGACCGATATTATTTCAAAGGCGATCGCCAGGCAATGAATGAAGCTCAAATTCGCGGCTTTGAATTATTTGTGGGTCAAGGTCGCTGCATATCCTGCCACACAATCGAACAAGATCATGCGATATTTACCGATAATCGGTTCCATAATATTGGTGTGGGAATCAATGAAGTACAACACGATATTCCACGTCTGGCCAGGGCATTTTTAGAGGCCAAGAACAAAGGGGTTGATGTGGATGTGATGGTATTGACTGATAAAAAATCATCCGAACTGGGTCGATTTGCTGTGACGGATAAAAGTAGCAAGATCGGTGCTTTCAAAACGGCAACTTTGCGTAATATTGAAATGACAGCACCTTATATGCATGACGGGAGTTTAAAAACCTTAAAAGAAGTTATTAAACACTATAACAATGGTGGTGTTACACCTGCTAACGCCAAGGTGAATCCCTTTCTCAGTGGTGGCATTCGCCCTTTAGATCTTACCGATCCGGAAATAGACGACCTGGTTGAATTTATGAAAGCACTGACCAGTCCCGAATATGCCTTGAAATCGGCTGAGAATTCGACCAATTAAGGAGACAACCATTATGAGTACCACTAATCGAAGTCGTCGTAACTTTATCAAAAGCGCCGGTGCATTAACACTAGGGAGTACCTTGCCAATTAGCATGGTTGAATTGGCTTTTGCAGACACTCGCGAGAATTTTACATTCGCCTATATTTCGGATTCACATATTCAACATATTAAAGGCAACCGTTTCGTTAGAAACTGGGATCAAGGTTTGATAAGGGCTGTTGCCGAAGCAGATTTATTAACACCGAAACCGGATTTCGTCATGTTTGGAGGAGATTTAGCACAGCTGGGCAGTAAACCTGAGCTGGATCACGGCGCTGAAATTATGTCGGCTCTCAGTCATAAAGTTCATTACGTAATGGGGGAGCATGACTATTATCTTGATCTGGGTGCTTACTGGGAAAAATTGTTTGGGCCGCAATACTATAGTTTCGATCATAAAGGTGTTCATTTCATTGTGCTAAACAGCATCCGTACTTACGATGAGTGGACTTATAATCGTTGGCCAAGCAATGAACAGCGCATGTTGGAAATGGCCGGGCTCGATAATCCAAACGGCTCTCCATTTATGGTGGGGGAAGAACAACGTAAATGGTTAAAAAACGATTTAGCCAAGATTCCAAAAACTAAACCGATTGTTGTTTTTTCACATTCGCCACTACAGAAAATATATAAAGGCTGGAATTTTTGGACCGAAGATGCCGAGCAAATTCAGGCACTACTGAAACCATTTAATAAAGTTTCTGTAATCTATGGTCATGTGCATCAGATTCAATATAATCAAATCGGCAATATCAGTTTCCATTCAGTAATGGCAACTGCATGGCCGTGGCCTTATCCTTCCACTTATGCACAGGCCGAACAGTATCTGCCGAAACTGACAGTACCGATGAATCGTGCTGATCCCTTCTTCGAACGAGATGCTACCGGCTGGCAGTTTATAAATATGGCTAACGGTAATGTTGATATGAGATTTACGTTATATAACAACGAAGATCGTAACGTGGGATTTAGCAAAGGCAATCAACAGCCTGAAGATAGCCGATATCAGAGCGAGGACACTCGCATCCCACCACAACGGCACTATTAGTGCAGGAGAATAGACATGTTTAAGATTCAACGAACAACTATTTTAGTTGGGGTTATCGTATTTTTAACTACATTTGTTGTTCAAGCCGATGAATTTACAACTACCGACACACAACGCTGGCAACAACAGTTTATGGACAGCGTCAAACAAGGACGGGAATTATGGACGAGTCCGACGTTAGGCACTAACGGTGTAGCCTGCGCTCAATGCCATCCGAATGCAGCAAATACGCATCCCGAAACATATCCTAAATTCCAAAAGCAAATTGGTAAAGTCATACCACTCTGGGAGATGATAAATTGGTGTCTGAAAAACCCATTGGAAGGTGAACCTTTGGCTGCTGACAGTAAGAAAATGACAGCAATACAAGCTTACGTAACCTATGAAAGGCGTGGTGTTAAATTAGAGCCAGGGAAACACTAAACTACTGGCAGGTTGTTTTGTCAAAGTAGGTAGACGAAGTTGTCATGAGCATTTACATGCAATATCTGGTAGCCTCCTAGTCAGTCTAAAAATTGAACTCGCGGGAGTTGAAAAATGAATGAAGATACACTGAATATGAGCGTTAGGAAATTTCTAAAAAAAGTCGGTATCACATCGCAACGGGAAATCGAACACGCGGTTTTGAAAATGGTCGAAACAGGTAAGTTATCAGATTCGAAAACGATAGGTGTGAGTATGACCTTGGATGCGCCCGATTTGGGAATCAGTCACACTATTGAAGGAGAAATTGATCTGGGCTGATGTTCTACTTCACACGGCAACGGTTGCAGTTTTCTAGTGGCCGCTTTTTTGCCGATAGCCGCGTTGCTGAAACAGTTGCAGAGCCCTGCTATGCGCCTGTTTCAGCGCCTTGCTCTCGACAAAAATCGACGCACTATAAAATCCGTAACCGCGCGAAGTATATTCCAGGCCCATATCAATTAATGGGTGTCCGTTCGGATCAATCGTCGTGACGAATAACCACACTAAAAAAGGTAGGCCCGATGGCCTCGAAGCTGTTTATGAATATCACAACCGGACCAAGCATCAATTTCACCAATATGCACGGTCGGTAGGCTACATGGATTGGGATAACCAGCCCGATCCTTTTCGGCGCTATGATCAAACGCTTACACTACCTCTTGATCACCCATCCCCTACGGGATTTCCTACTTACGATTCTCTATTCAATGTGAAAAAAGGACCGGTCGCATCCGTGAATCGGGATTCAATAAGTCGATTATTCTATGAGAGCCTCGCAATTTCCGCATGGAAAAAAGCTGGGGGAAATAGCTGGTCATTGCGCGTCAATCCATCAAGTGGTGATTTGCATCCCACCGAAGCATATT
Organism: Methylococcales bacterium; assembly: GCA_036480195.1. Taxonomy (GTDB): domain Bacteria; phylum Pseudomonadota; class Gammaproteobacteria; order Methylococcales; family JAZGGE01; genus JAZGGE01. The sequence continues at coordinate 1,665 of JAZGGE010000148.1, read as the reverse complement.
TGATGATGGGGCCGATCGAGGATTTGCATGAAGGTGCTGCTTTATATCATTACTCGGCGTACCAACACGCACTAGAGCGCCGTCTGGTTCTCACCCGTAAAGCATGGGATATAGTCAGTCGGGATCTACCGACAGGCACCATGTTACTAGCGTTCACATCGATCTACTGGCGTGAGTCGTGGAAATACGGCGAGCGGGCCTTTCGTTACTGTCATCACGATGTTGGGCATGCAATCGGTACGATCACGTTGGCATCGGCGGCACTTGGATGGACGACCCGGTTGATCAATTCCATATCGTATGATGATCTGGAAACGTTATTAGGACTCCACCTTCAAGATGGTATCGAGGCAGAGCATCCGGACTGTCTACTGGCCATCTATCCTGCCGACCAGAGCGTTTCAGGTAAAGGACCACAACCCAACCTACCTTGTTCGCTACTTGAGGAGCTTAGAGCAGCTCAATTCGAAGGCAATCCGAATATTCTCAGTAGCCATCATCACGATTGGCCTATCATAGATGCTGTTGCTAAAGTATGCCGGTGCGAAAGTCGTCAGTTATCGAGTGAAAAGCAGAATCCTAATATAGAAATTCCGAATACAAATGTGATTAACAAAGACAGACAGATATCGGCACGCACGATCATCCGGCAACGTCGCAGCGCAACTGAGATGGACGGCAGTATCCGTATAAGTAAAGAGACATTTTTTCAAATGATGGCTCATGTTGTTCCGCATCCAAGCAACACTATTACGCAGGTATTGGCCTGGCAGCCAAGGGTATCGCTCGCTCTCTTCATCCATCGTGTGGAGGACTTGTACCCGGGGTTGTATTTACTGGTACGTGATCCCGGCCATGAACGATCATTACGTAAAACATTACGAGAGGACTTTCGTTGGGAGAAACCTGAGGATTGTCCGGAGTCCCTCGGTCTCTATCTGCTAAATATAACCGATACCCGCGAGACCGCGCGTATCATTTGCTGCCACCAGAATATTGCGGCAGATGGTGTTTTCGCAGTCGCTATGATGGCAGAATTCGATGCTGCGTTGAAACACTATGGCTCATCGTTTTATCCTCGTTTGTTCTGGGAGACGGGGCTGATAGGACAAATACTTTACCTGGAAGCCGAAGCAGCCGGCATTCGCTCAACAGGTATTGGCTGTTTCTTCGATGACGCTATGCACGAGGTGCTTGGGATCCATGATCATACTTGGCAGAGTTTGTATCACTTCACAGTCGGCGGACCGGTCGACGATGCACGATTGCAGACACTGCCTTCTTACTGGCACCTTAAATAAATTTTTCGTCCCGGCTTTCGAATAGACACTTCTTCGTTGGGTGAAGCCTGATTATCTGTAGCGCATTAATGCTACCCATACCGCTACATCACTTACTTTAAAGATCTATTCCTCCCTGAGAACACTATGATTTTATATAGACAGCTTTTGCTTAAAATACCGACTTTGAATCGATTTTACGCGCTACCTTTGAGTCGTCTCACACTCTTATGCATCACCATTATAGCCATACAATCACTTCAGGCTCAGGCCAGAGAGAGTAAGTTATACAACAGTTTGTCCTTGCCTGAAGCCATACAACACACTTTCAACAATAATCCTGAGTTACAAACTTTTCAATATCGTCTTGAAGCTCAGCAAGGCA
>JAZGGE010000147.1:0-7895 GCA_036480195.1 Methylococcales bacterium | reverse complement strand
AACAATTCAAGTAGGGTAAATCCCTGTTCTGTAACGCCGGATGAACTCTTTCCTATTTTTTTTTCCATTACTGATTTGTACTCTTATCTTAATTAATTAAAACTTAATTTCTCTTACTACTATCCATTATTTAGAACCTGTTCAAGATTTCGATTAAGGGATGCAGCGCAAGGCAAAAGTGGTCGAAAAAACGCAGAATACGGGTCGTATGTGAGCATTTTGAGACCACTTTTAACGCCATAATGCGCCCTTCAGCAAGATCTTGAACAGGTTCTTAGGGCAGAAACACCCTCCTTACACTGAGCTAAAAATCCACAGTTACAATAAATTAATATTAAAATGCCAGGTCATTAACACTAAGGATCGCCATTAAGATAGAAATGATAATTCCTGCGATCATGATTCCCAGCCCGACAATCAATAACGGCTCCAGAATTGCCAACAGGCGCTGTATTGCCGTTTTGATTTCCTTCTCATAAGTTGAGGCGACACGCTCAAGCATTTCTTCAAGATGGCCGCTTTCCTCGCCGAGTTTAATCATCTGCAACGCCATGTCGGGGAATAATCCCGACTCAATCAGTGGCCCTGACATATCACGCCCCTCTTTCAGGCTATCAGCCGAAAAGCCGATTTTTTCAGCCATCACCCGATTTGTCAGTGTTTCTTTGGCAATCGACAAGGCGGCCAGTAACGGCACACCATTGGAAAGCAACGTTGCCAATGTTTGACTGAGACTTGCAACCTGCACTTTGCTGATTAAATCACCCACCAAAGGCAATCTTAAAAAGCGTTTATCCCAAACATAACGACGGTCGGGATCAGCCAATTGCGTACGCATATAGCTGAAAAGAATGGTACCTCCCAATAGGAAAACCCACCAATAATTAGCCAACCCATCAGAAAGGGCAACGACAACTTGAGTTGGAAGTGGCAATTCCTTACCCGCATCTTCGAACATTTCGGTAAATTGCGGCACTACAAAAGTCAGTAGTAAAGCAACCGAACTAACCGCGATAACAACCAGAATGATGGGGTAAATCATTGCAGTAGAAACAGTTTCCTTTAATTCCTTTGCACTCTCCAGGTGATTGGACAAACGCTCCAATACGGGTTCGAGACCGCCACCGGCCTCTCCGGCTCGGATCATATTAAGATAAAATCGCGAAAAAACGCCTTTTTGTGCCTCCAGTGCATCGGACAAGTTTGCCCCACCCTTTACTTTTTCAAGGACTTCATTAACCAATATATAGAGTGGCGAATCCTCCGGGGAGAGTCTCATTAAAACAGTCAGGGATCGATCCAACGGCAAACCGGCATTTAACAAGGTTGCCAATTCCCGGGTGAAAAGCCCTACCTCTTTTTGATTGATACTTGGTTTATCTCGTCGTCCCGATCGCAGCCAACTGAAAGATTTCTTGGCGGCTGGTAAGACCTGGATCGGAATGTAACCCTCGTCCTGAAGTGACTGGATAACGGTAGCTTCATCCGAAGCCTCCCGATATTCCTCAATTGCCTCACCATCACCGCTTATTGCCTTTACAAAATATGAAGCCATCGAGATATTCGTAATTCAGATTAAATTCACTTAAGGATCATGTTATGGATAGAAATGATCGGAAAAGCTAGCCACAAGGGGTACTCCACTATAGATTCTTTATTCTCGAAAAACCCCCTAAGCATCGGTGGTTACCCGCAGAACCTCTTCGATCGTTGTCACACCGGCCAAGGCTTTTCGAAGACCATTTTGGTACATCGTTTCCATACCTTCTTCTATCGCCTTTTCCTCGATCTGTAACGCTTGCGCATGCCCCATAACCAAACTACGCAGGGCATCGGTCATCGTCAAAAATTCTAATATCGCTAACCTGCCTCGGTAACCGACGTCTCCACACTGTTCACAACCTTTCGGATGATAGAGTTGGATCTCCTTTTCTTTTGCAAACTGTTTGAGTTTTAACTCTTCAATAACCTCCGGCAGCGGAGTGTAGGGTTCCCGGCAATGGGGACATAGTCGGCGCACCAGTCTTTGCCCTAGAATCCCATTCACTGTGGATGTCAACAAATAGTCTTCCAATCCCATATCCATAAGCCGGGTAATGCCACCCGCAGCATCGTTGGTGTGTAACGTAGAAAGCACAACATGGCCGGTAAGAGCAGATTGCACAGCTATCCTAGCGGTTTCCAGATCCCGCATTTCCCCTATCATAATCACATCAGGATCTTGCCTGACAATAGACCGGAGCGCACTGGCAAAGGTAAGCCCAATCTTGCTCTTGGTTTGAATTTGATTCACGCCTTCGAGTTGATACTCAACAGGGTCTTCTACGGTAATAATTTTTCGCTCGGGTGTATTTAGCTGCTGCAAAGCAGTATAGAGTGTTGTACTTTTACCGCTACCCGTTGGCCCGGTAATCAAAACAATCCCGTGAGGCATTCCCAGAATACTGTTAAATTGCTGCAGCGTTTCACCGTGAAAACCCAACGCCTCGAAATCCAGTACCACACCTTCTTTATCCAGCAACCGGATAACGACACTTTCACCGTACATTGTGGGTATAGTAGAAACACGCAAATCCAATTCTTTACCCTGCACTTGATGTTTGATACGGCCATCCTGGGGAAGTCGACGTTCGGCAATATTCAGCTTTGCCATAATCTTGATTCGGGAGATGACTGCAGCAGTAGACTGTACCGGTGGTGCCTCTACATCCTGCAAGACACCATCGACACGAAAACGAACTTTCAAATTTTGATCGAAAGGCTCGATGTGGATATCTGAGGCTCTGGATTCCACAGCTTTTTGCATTATTATATTCACCATCCTGATGATTGGCGCTTCGCTGGCAAGATCCTTCAGATGCTCAATATCTTCTTCGTTGTAGTCAACATCGTCATTAATGTCATCAGCCAACTGCCCCATAGCTGATTTGCCAGCACCATATTGGCGCTCCAATGCACGTTCTATATCTGATGATGTACCTACCTTAACTTCAATCGTCTTATCGCAGGCAAGTTCCAGAGCGCTTCGCATATAGTCGTCGAGTGGGTCGCGGACCGCAACAACGATACTGTCGTCGTCACCAGCAATCCCGACAACCCCCTGGGATTTCAAAAAGCGAAGAGAAATCTCGTCTCCAAGGGGCGAAACATCAGGAAATCCATCACTCGTAACCACTTCCGTCCCGCTTACTTCCGCAAGTACTTGAGTAACATCGCTCTCGGCAACTAACCCAAGCCTGACCAACATAGCAGGCAATCGTTCATCGTCAGTCTGCGCCACCAGTCTCCGGGCTCGATGTAAATCACCGTTGCGCAACTTGCCGTTCTTAACCAGGAGTTTTTCAAAATGCGCATAGGGATCTGGCGCCATTTCCAAATTCTCTGGGGGTGTCTTTCTGGAAGCTACCATGTGTCAATACGTAATCTTTATCATTATTTTTAAGAGTATAGACGACTCGAATAAGTTCATTGTACTTAATCTCATAGAGAGTAACAGATTATCCCGGAAAAAACAGTTGGTCGGGGATTGGAACGCTATTTACTCAAGGCAATTCATCGTTTCCTTGGCTTCTGAATGCAATCATCTGTCCTTGTTGAATAAACGAGAAATAATTACAGGTCAGTTACGCGAGATGTATAATTGACCTGTATGACACTTACACCCTTGGAGTCGTGAGTCCATGATGACACAGAGTACAAGCTCTTGTTTCCACAGCGATTCAAAAAATACCCACTTAACCGATGGGTGAAGCTAAGAATTTTTGATTCCACAGTGAAACCAATATCTTGCACTCTGCATCCACCATGGACTCACGGATCCAGGTTACATTTAACCGTGTTTATAGTGTTTTTTCAGTGCTTTTTTAACTTCCCATGTGCAATTTAAACCGCGAGGGAATACAACCAAATCACCTACAGTGAACGTTACAGCTTTACTACCATCATCAGGTGTCATCACACATTCGCCTTCTAAAATAAAGGCGGTTTCTTTGTCTTGAAAAGACCAAGGGAAAATAGATACTTCTTTTTCCCATGTTGGCCAGGTAGCAACGCCTAATTCATTTAAAATTTCTTCACTTGGATTGCTATTAACTGTAATTTTGCTCATTTAAATTCCTAAGTTATTGTTATTCAGAACATTATCCTGAATCCAGGATAATGTCAGTCGGATGTATAAGTATACCTTTCACATTCAAGAATACCCATTTTTAGCGCGCATCTTTTCGTGAAGAGCGTCGTTGTAGAATCTTGAAAGAGATGACTGTTCCCACGGTTTTACGCCTAGCCTTTCACGAAAACCTACCCACTCAAAACGGGTATTCTTGAACGCGAAAGGTATACAATGTTGATGGATTCCTAGCGAAATCGAATCGATTCAACCAATTCAGGGTTATCGATATATTTATTCCGCGTTCCCTGAAGAATTTCAATTGTATCGTTTCTCAACTGCTCAGGTCTGCCGGGTGGATCTTGTCGATGCCATTTCACCAGCTTTTTTACCGTCTTGGCATATATTTTAACCCCGTATTCGTCCTGCATATAAAACATTGCCCGTGCGATCTCGCCCCTGATCGCGGGCCGGGGTTCTGCAACGCGGCGTTTAAAATCCACCTCGAAATCACATTTCCCGTATCTCCTCGGCTCACCACGTACTTCACCAAACCGAAAACTACTCCGGGCATCATTAATTCCTGTCAGTGCGGGAAACAAATTGTGAAGATCCGCTTCAAGCCGATTGAACGTCGTGCTTCTTCTCCGGCATTGTTTTCTTGTACCGCATCTTAGCGCTTTTGTTGCCCACGACATGGGAAGAATATGCTCAACATTGATCCCCCGGCCTTTTCTTGAACCGAATGTTCTAGCACAATACAAAGTCTCTCCACCATTTTTATAGACCTTGGACCAGAGGATCCGTCGTGCTGTATTGTAATCGGGGATACCTTTTTGTTCTGCATGAACCGTTGTCAAACCTATAGTAAACCAAAGTAATACTCGAATTAACTGCTTCATATCATCTCAATATTCTGGTTTCAACAAGGAGGCTATCTCGGTCAGTAGGAACCGTTATTTTTTTACCTTCCGTGGTGGAAACCTACCGGCTTTTACGTCCACAACATATGCTTCGACAGCTTCACTGACACTACCTTTTCCAGCCATAAAGTTTTTAGAAAAACTGGGTTTAAATCCCAAGGTGATATCCAACATATCATAAAGCACCAGAACCTGCCCATCACAGTCGCAACCAGACCCAATTCCAATAGTCGGGATTGTCACGCTTCCGGTAATTTCCGCAGCCAAACCGGACTCTATACATTCAAGAAGCAGCATGGACGCTCCGGCTTCTTCCAATAATTTCGCATCTGCCAGAATAGTGCGCGCACTTTCATCAGTTTTTCCGTGCAAGAAATAGCCGCCAAGCTGATTTATGGATTGCGGCAATAATCCGATATGTCCACAAACAGGAATCCCTTGGTCAACCAAATGCCGCACAATTTCAAGTCGGCTTCCTGCACCTTCCAGCTTAACCATTTCCGCACAGCCTTCCTTAAGTATGCGAGAAGATGTTTGTATTGCGAGGGTGGGTGTTGAATAACTTCCGAAGGGTAAATCAGCCATTACAAAAGCTCGTTGTCGACCTCGAACAACACAACGAGTGTGATAAATGATCTCATCTACAGTAACCGGTAGCGTGCTGGCCTGCCCCTGAACAACCATTCCCAGGGTATCACCAACCAGCAAAATCTCAATACCGGATTCATCAAGTAGTCCGGCGAAACTGGCATCATACGCGGTCAAACAAGTGATTTTCTCACCTTCGCCCTTCATTGCTGAAAAGCTGTTAATGGTTAAAGGCTTTGAACTTAACGGGGTAGTTTTGTTTTTGGCCATGAGAAGTGTAGCTTTTGGTTTATGAATCGATCTGGGCCAGACCCTCTGGTGGACATTGCTTCAACAGGCCAACGAGATCTCCCTTGCCCGGTATCACCATATCCGGAGCAATCTCTGATAGCGGGTAAAGTACAAATGGCCGTTTCGCCATGCCGTAGTGGGGTACAATGAGAACTTTAGTATCTATCGCTTGCTGGCCATAGAGCAACAGATCCAAATCCAGCGTCCTGGAGTCCCAACGTTCTTCCGTACGCACCCTACCCTGCTGATTTTCAATCGCCTGCATCGCTGAAAGCAGTTGCATCGCAGACAGTGTTGTCAATATTCCCATCACCGCATTCACGTATTCCGGCTGATCAGGCGACCCCATGGGCGCACTGCGGTATAAACTGGAAAAACCAGTTTCCTTAACTCGATCCAGGTGTTGTATTGCGATACGGGCATTTTTGACTTGCCCGATCGGATCACTTAGATTGCTCCCCAAACCAATATAGGCAGCAACTGTTTCTATGCTCATTCAGCCTTTGGTTTCCTTGTTCTAGTGCTTTTTACAGAGCCTTTTCTCCTTCGCTTTCCCATACTTTTTGTCATGGTTTTACGTTCTTTTTCACTAGCCTCTTGAAACCGTGTCCACCATTCTGCCAATGCGGGTTCAGCCTCTCCTGTTTCGGCCCTGAGCAGCAGAAAATCATAAGCGGCTCGAAACCGAGGATGCCCCAGCAAACGAAAAGGCCGCACACCTTTGGTAATATTCAACCGAGCTTGTAAATCCCAAACTTCACGCATGGGGATACTAACGCGTTTCGGAAATGCTGTCCGCTTTACCTGCTTTGAAATGACCTCACCTGCCGCCTGTTGAAGCGCCAGGACTTCAGGGATGCCTTTATCTTTCCGACGAGCCGCAGCTAGTCGTACCGGTTCCCACAGCAGCGCACTAAATAGAAAATAGGGTGTGACGGGTTTGCCCTCTGCTAAACGACTATCGGTGTTTTCAAGCGCTTTTGCCAAAAAAGTTAAGGGGAAACCTTCACTTTCCACTTTAAGTAGCTTTTCTGTTTCAGGAAATATTGCGTCAAACAGGTGGTAGTGTCGAAGATATTCAAAGGCTTGTAGAGAATAGCCTGACAAAAGAAGCTTTAATACTTCATCGTAAAGCCGGGCTGAAGAAATCTCTGTCAACAGCATCGCCAATCTTGGAATGGGTTCCTCACAGTCTGGGTGTATAGAAAACCCCAGCTTGGTCGCAAAGCGTACCGCCCTTAACATTCGAACCGGATCCTCCCGGTAACGTTCTTCGGGATCACCAATCAGGCGTAACAACCCTTTTTCGTGGTCTTTGAGACCCTCAACATAGTCAATAACCGAAAAATCCCGGATGTTGTAATAGAGGGCGTTAACGGTAAAATCACGCCGCAAGACATCTTCCTCTATCGTCCCAAATATGTTGTCTCGTAACAAACGCCCATTTTGCATGACCCGATCATTAGAGGCCCCGTCAGAGGCCCCGTCCTGAGATGTACCTCTGAATGTGGCAACTTCAATAATTTCCCTTCCAAAATGGATATGAGCGAGTCGAAATCGGCGGCCTATCAGTCGGCAATTTCGAAAGGTATCTCGAATTTGTTCGGGCGTTGCATCTGTAACCACATCGAAATCTTTAGGCTCGCGTCCGAGCAATAGATCCCTGACACAGCCTCCAACCAAGTAAGCTTCAAATCCTGATTTCTTTAGACGGTAAAGTACTTTTAACGCACTATCGCTAATCTGGGTGCGGGAAATATTATGTTCAGACCGCGAACGTATTTGCGGAACCAATCCTGATCCCGGACTATCCGAGGATCTAAATAAATTTTTTACAAAGTCAAAAATGGGACGCTGATCTCCTTATATAGCTTATTGTTATTCTTAGAGTATACTATACCTCTCACGCCCAAGAATACCTATTTTCAGCGGGCATCTTTTCGCGAAGATCGTTGTTGCAGAATCTTGAAAGAGATGACTCTTAC
>JAZGGE010000146.1:0-8984 GCA_036480195.1 Methylococcales bacterium | reverse complement strand
ATGGTCGCGGACGTGATGATAATCTTCAGATCCCGTCTTTTGGGCAGCAACCATTTCAGATAGCCCATTAAAAAATCAATATTAAGGCTGCGCTCGTGAGCCTCATCGAGGATGATTGTATCGTATTGATCTAAAAAAGGGTTAGTTTGAATCTCGGCGAGAAGTATCCCATCGGTCATGAGTTTAATATAGGTACTATCGCGGGTCTGATCCTGGAAGCGGATTTTATAACCTACCGAATGTCCTAATGACTCACCCAGCTCCTCTGCGATTCGATTCCCGACGCTTCGGGCTGCTATCCGTCTGGGCTGGGTGTGGCCAATTAAACCATCTATGCCACGACCAATGGAAAGACATATTTTTGGCAACTGAGTTGTTTTTCCGGAACCGGTTTCACCGCAAACAATTACGACCTGGTTTTCTCGTATCGCTTTTGCAATCTGATCTTTTTTCTCGGCAACGGGAAGGTCGGGATATTCAAATGACGGTATGTTTTGTAGTCGTGCCTGACGGTACGCCATCGAAGACTCAACTTCGGTGGCCAATGTTGCTATATTTGTTTTCAATACCTTCCCGGCATCAATTTGAGAAGATATTTTTCTGATTTTTCGTCTCAATCGGTGTCGATCCTTACTTAAACAAAGTTTCAAGTTTCTCTCGAAACGTTTTAATGCTTGCTTAGCCTCCATTCTTCTGAATATCGTCTATATTAAATTTAGTGAATTCTCTTTATAAAATTACTTTTACTGAACTTGAATTTCCCCCAGGAGTAGATTCCCATGGCGCAATCCACCTCTTTTGTTCCGGAATACCGCGAAGACAGCAATGAAGCTGCCGAATACCTTCGCATGGTGTTACCGTTATTATCCCGGCACAAAACCCCCGCTACGCCAATAAATTATTCTATTTGGTATGAGTATGTTTCAGGTTGCAACCAGAGGCTAAAAGAAGCTCTCGATAAAGAGATTGATGACAAAGCGGTCATTGATGATGATGTCAGTGAGAAATTATACAAAGAGTACGTCATGAACGGAATGATGTCTCGCTTCGATAGTGTAGGATTGGGACTCAACTCCATCGTGAATCAGACCTTGGGCGATGTTGAGAAAACCAGCGAAAAAGCGGTGGAGTTTGCCTCCCATTTTACTGAACATAGCGATAACCTGGCAAATTCCAGTGACCTGGATTCGGTAAAGTCAGTGGTCAACGGTATCGTAGCTGACGCTCAACAACTTGCCGAAGTCAGTACTGCATTGAAAGATCAGCTAAAACAAACGACTCAAGAAGTGAATCAGCTCAAGATTGAACTGGAATCAATGAAAGAGGTGGCTAAGACTGATGGACTCACTGGGTTGCTCAATAGGCGAGCGTTCGATTCAGAGATGATTCGCGTCATTGAGGAGGAAAAAGGTCAACAAGACGTCTGTTTGTTGCTGTTCGATTTGGATCATTTCAAACGCATTAATGATGAATTTGGCCACTTAATTGGCGATAAAGTATTGCGATTTACCTCATCGTTGATCAAGCAGGTCAGCAAAGATGAACACATTGCTGCCCGCTATGGGGGTGAGGAACTCGCCATTATTGTCAAAGGATTACATAAGAACCAAGCTCTGGAGTTGGCTAACGAAGTGCGTGAAGCTCTGGCAAAGAGTAATCTGAAACGAAAAGACAGTGGTGAGTCGTTAGGCCAAGTGACTATTTCCGTTGGCGCCGCTATTCTCCAAGCCGCCGATACTGTAGACAGCCTGATCGAAAGGGCAGACACTGCACTTTATCGAGCCAAAGAAGGCGGACGGAATAGAATCTGTATATAGCGAACTCTCTATCTTTTGTAGGGCTGTCCCGTTTTGCTATCTGTCTATATGTGCCCGATTGTAAAAAGTACGAGTTCTATCGATATTTTGCCTTCATCTTTTCTCTTTTACTCGTTTTTCGAGATTGTTCCAACTCTTTTGTGTCCAAAACACCATCTTTATTCCTATCCATTTTGCCAAACTTTTTTTCATGCTGTCGATCAAATTCATCCCTGGAGATCATTCCATCGTTATTCGCGTCCATTTTTTTAAGCATTTTTTTCGACTTGCCTATTTTTCCTTTCGTCTTACCTGATAGGTCCATCTTGTTTTTATCCAGGGAAAAACTCCATGGCAACTGGCTATTCTTCCACCCATTAATAATTCGTTTACCTTTTTGTACCCCGGTTTTGGCTGCATCACCTTCAAAACCATCGATGACGGAATAGACCTGTTTAAATCCTGCTGCAGTCAATAAATCCGCTGCTCCCGCACTTCGACCACCAGAGCGGCACATGACAAGCACCTTGTCATCCTTGGTCAATCCTTTCTGAGATAGTCTGGATATGACTTCAGCAATGAAGTTGGGATTGGACTTCATTTTGAAATTCTGTCGTTTTTCGTCCCACTTATACTTTTTACTTAGATATTTAAAAGGGACATTGGCGTCAACAATATCTGGCATCCCAACAAATGCCACTTCTGCACGGGTGCGGACATCTATAAAAAGCGATTTGCCAGCTTGTTTTTGCATCAAGTCATAAGCTCCTTTAGAATCGAGGTAAAAGCCCGCTTTTGTACGTTTATTTTCAGGCATAGTATTCGAGTCAATATTTCCGGCAATCGTGGAGTGTGTTGCCGAAATAAGTGCAATAAATACGAATATTATTTTAATCATATTGTTATCTCCTAGCTATCTTCAGATTATGGCACTATATTTTTAGTCTAAACGTTAACATTTATTAATATAATTATATTCTATTTTGATTCTGCTTTGTAATTATTTTGTACCATACTCAATATGTTGAAAGATGTAGAATGAATCCTTGTCGGCTGGTATAATTATGAGTTAGACCTTTTTCTATTTACAATATTTCCGGATTTTGAATTGTGAAAAATATCGTTACTGTTTTAACTGTTTTAACTGCTTTTACTATTTCCGTGGCACTAGTGGGTTGTTCCGATGACGACTCAGAGCATGCTTCCGGAGGCCACTCCCATTTTTCTGAAATTGCGAGTGTGGAAAAACATAAATTTGAACATGAGTTTGCGAAACAATGTGTCGATCGAGAAGTAAGCAATTCGGCCAATAAGAATCATGACCGAAAACGTTTTGAAGAACCGTGCCTTTGCATCGCGGAGTTCATGATGAAAGATCTGACAGATATTGAAGCTGAAAAGTTTTTAGCAGAAAACAAAAACGCTCAGTCACTCAGAATTCGCTTTGATAGTGCAGCATACCATTGCTTGCAGGGAGCGAAACAGCCTCAGGAGCCAGTATTATTTGGAAAGCGGTAAAATTAGTGCCATATCGGAAATCAGTGGAGATATGGGATAGCCTCTCTATTACCTGGAAAACGACACTTGTATTTATTTCCCGTTCCTAAGCTTAGAACCTGTTCAAGATTTCGATCAAGGGATGCAGCGCAAGGAAAAGTGGCCGAAAAAGCGCAGCATACGGGTCGTATGTGAGCTTTTGAGGCCACTTTTAACGCCGTGATGCGCCCTTCAGCGAGATCTTTAACAGGTTCTTCGGGTCGTTGAGATTGAGAGAGGCGGTTCCTATACTGCTTTCATCTGCCATACAATTGGATAAAATGCGCAAGTAAGGAAATATTTTCCTCATCCACTTGATCCCACGATAACCTCCACCCCCAATTACCTTCTGTTGTCCCTGGTGTATTCATACGGTGCTCGCCACCTAACCCTAGGACATCTTGCATCGGTATTATGGCAAGCTGAGCCACGGATGCCAGCGCAACTCGAACTAATGACAAGGGCATTCTGACGCTTTCTCGGCCTAGGTAGTCCTTTATATTATTTTGTTGTTCTTCGGAAAGGGAGTTGTACCACGAAAGGGTCGTATCATTGTCATGGGTGCCGGTATAGACCACACTGTTAGGATTGTGATTGTGGGGTAGATAGGTATTTTCAGAACCACCATCAAAAGCAAATTGCAAAATGACCATCCCGGGAATATCAAATTTCAGCCTCAGTGCTTCAACCTCAGGAGTGATAATCCCGAGGTTTTCTGCAATTAAGGGTAGTGACTCAAAATGGGCGTAAATCGCGTTAAGTAGCGCTTCACCTGGCGCGGTTACCCACTGACCATTTATCGCGGTTTCCGAATCCGCTGGAATTTCCCAGTAGGCCTCTAACCCTCGAAAATGATCAATTCTGACCCAATCGAAAAGCTCTAGCTGGGTTTTGATGCGCTCAATCCACCAGTTGAACCTGTCGGCTCCCATAGCGTCCCAATCATAATGGGGATTTCCCCATCGCTGTCCTGTTTCAGAAAAGTAATCCGGTGGTACACCCGCTACAACGGTCGGTTGGCCTTTTTTATCCAGTAGGAATTGTTCCCGGTTTGCCCAGACATCCGCACTATCACCTGCCACAAAAATTGGCATATCACCAAACATCAAGACGTTATATCGATTTGCGTACCATTTCAATTCTGCCCATTGGGTGAAAAATACAAATTGTTCAAACTTGACCTGTTCGATGGCCGAATTAAAATATTGGATTGCCTCATGAATTGCATCCGGATGGCGATCTCGCAGTGGCGTGGGCCAATCCATCCAGCATCTATTTTCGAAACTCTGGCGTAGTGCGATAAAAAGTGCGAAATCGTTCAGCCATTCTGCATGATTTTTACAAAACTCCTGATAGGTTTGCTTCTGCTCGCTATCTGCTTTTTCAATAAAGCCCTCATAGGCGCATACTAAGCAGCAGCGCCGATAAGCCATGCTTTTCCAGGGAAGAGGTTCTTCGGGTTGTTGCAACCAACCTTGGTCTACCAGCCATTCCAAGCTGATTAGTAGAGGATTCCCTGCATGGGCTGACAAACATTGATAGGGTGATCCATCCTCATGGGTTGGGCCTAAAGGCAATGTTTGCCAAACTGTGACGCCATTTTTGGCAAGAAACTCAATAAACCGGTATGCTTCATGCCCCAAATCACCATTACCAATACTGCTTGGCAACGAAGTAATATGCAACAGAACTCCCGCCCGTCGCCGATCAAGTACGCTTAATGATGAACGCACGCTTCCCTCTCTTTTGTTGTTATTTATATTCGCTGGATCCTGGCCGCATAGCGCCTCCCATTAACGGTGCCCCACTGCCATGGGTAAAGGATTCGGTCAAATAGGAGGGGGGTTCTTCACCGAGAATTTGATACAAATTAGCAAGATTCATCCGGAATTGGCGTTCGAAGTCACTTACTGTATCTTCCGGATTATAATCGCCAAACCACCAGAACCAGTCCGAACCTTCACAAATTGCCAATTGTTTTTCTGCCTTTTCCAGATGTGTTTTATTGAATCCTTCCGATGCTACAATTTGGTCATAACACTGTTTGGCATCACCTAGCATATCCCAACCCCGGTTCTTTGCTGTATCTCCAATCCAAGTTGAGAACGTGCCATAAACCCAGCTGCCTGCAACCATCTTCGGTAATTCCTGTACTTTAATTTTTTGTTTAAGGCAGTCCGCAAAGGTAGATAAAACCAAGTTCGGATGATTGGAAAGCCGTTCATAGACGCCTTTAAGGAAATGATATCCATTGTGTGGATAATGCTCCCAGGCGTTTTCACCATCGAGAATGATAGAGACTACACTATTCTCCTCACAATGAGCTGCAATATTTTCTAGATGCTGAATGAAATCGCCAACAGCATCATCTGCATGCCATTTTGAATAGCTGAAACCGATTAGGTCTGATAAGCCATCATCGCGAAAAAAACAGGCTAAATCTACATTTTCCAGTCTAAACGGTTGGTGGGGACATCGTTTATTATTTTCCGTTGATAAACAGTTGTGCAAGACAGTACCGCCAGAAGCAGTCCACTGAAATCCTTCTTCTGCGAGTATTTTCAAGGTGTCGCTACTGACACCACCTTCTGACGGCCAACAGCCTTGGGGCGAGAAACCAAACACCCTTCTAAATGTTTCAATCCCGGTACGGATATGCCATTGTACTCTTTCCTTGCCGCCTGGATAACACTGTAATACAGGTAGACGGACATCCGGCATTGCTTCGCGCGCCGATTGAATATCCAGCAATAAAGGTATGATGGGGTGGGCATAGGGTGTTACCGAGAGTTCCACCCTGCCACTTTCAGCTAAAGATCGATATCGACCGAGTAGAGAGTTTAGAATTTGGCCGATGCTATCTAGCAGTTCCCGCCGGTCATGTACAGTGAATCCGGAACCCTTATCTATTAGACGTTGAATCCTGGAATCCGTCAGCTTCACTGTTTCCCCAATCCATATTAGGTGATACCATACCACCAAATCAATCAAATACTGATTGTTTACGTACTCAAGCGCGTAGGTTTTTTCACCCACCCAGTCAGCTATTGCAGCCAGTTTCCGGAATGCTGGATAGCGATTGATTTGGCGATCTCTGTTAGCCCGTAGACAATCTCTTATCAACTCCAATCGTTGCTCTACATGAACGGGCATTGCCGGTTCGACGAGAGCGGAAAGAAGCGGGTCACGGATTGCTAACCCATTCTGAATAAACTCATTGACCTGTTTTGCATAAACTTCAATCTGTTCCAGCAGAATAGGCGCAAAATTTATGACTGCCTTGGCATCAGGAGCAGACTCCAGGTGAGCCACCATGTCCACATAGTCCTTAATAGCATGCAGATAAGTCCACGGTAGTTTGAATTCACCACTGCTAAGGTCACGATATTCTGGCTGATGCATATGCCAGCACAGAACCACCCTTAGCTTTTGATTAGCGGACATAGTGGATTTTTTGTCCTAGCATTTCGGCTGTCACCAAGGTAACGCCCCCCGGACTGACATAAAAACGTTCTGCATCGTCTTTCGGGTTCTCTCCGATGATCGTTCCTTCAGGGAGCTGGCAATGCTTATCAAGAATTGCTCGTTTAATTTTGCAATTCCGGCCAATTACACAGCCAGGGAGAATGACCGAATCTTCAACGATCGAATAGGAATTGACCCGAACATTGGAAAAGATGAGTGTATGGCGAACTGTTGAACCGGAAATGACACAACCCCCCGAGACCATGGAATCAATAGCCATCCCCCGCCGGTCACTATCATCGAAAACGAACTTTGCCGGAGGATTCTGTTCTTGATAGGTCCAGATCGGCCAGGATTGATCGTATAAATTTAGATCCGGTGTCACTCCAATCAATTCCATGTTGGCCGACCAATAAGCATCTATCGTTCCAACATCACGCCAATAGCTTTGTTCGCCACTTTGTAGATCCAGATACGGGTAAGCATAAACTCGATAATTGTCGATAATGGAAGGAATAATGTCATGTCCGAAGTCACGACTGGAACCTGGCGTGTCAGCATCCTTAATGAGTTGTTCAAATAAAAATTGGGTGTTGAAAATATAAATCCCCATGGACGCTAATGATTGTCCCTCCTTGCCTGGAATACTTGGTGGATTATCTGATTTTTCAACAAACTCAAGAACCTTGTTATTACCATCTACTCCCATTACGCCGAAATCCTTTGCTTCCTCCGAAGTAACTTCCAGACAGCCAATGGTCAAATCGGCGCCATTTTCGGCATGATAGGCAAGCATAGCGCCATAGTCCATTTTGTAAATGTGATCTCCCGCCAGAATCAAGGTATAGGTCGGATTGATGGTGCGAAAAATATCTAAATTCTGATAAACCGCATCTGCGGTACCCGCATACCAGGATTCTTCTATACGCTGCTGTGCTGGCAATATACGGACAAATTCTCCAAATTCTCCTTGCAGAAACCCCCAGCCCATCTGTAAATGGCGAATAAGCGAATCTGCCTTATATTGTGTTAGTACACCTATTTTTCTAATCCCTGAATTTATGCAATTTGATAGCGGAAAATCGATAATCCTAAATTTCCCGCCAAATGGCACGGCTGGTTTAGTCCGCCACTCGGTAAGGTTTTTTAGGCGTGAACCACGTCCTCCCGCTAATATGAGGGCGAGAGTATTGTGGGTAAGACGGCTAACGAAGCGTTCTGGACGTCCGGATTCTGACATGGTTATCACCTTCTTATTTTAGTGTTAATCTACCCTTCTCTTGATACAGGCTAAAATACATCATTATCGTAAATAAAGCCATTGGTGAGAGCGAATAAACGAGACATGTCAAAGCCATGTTCTGGTTGACTCAGTGCGGAGGAAGAGCGAGAAAATCAGGCAAGAGGCGTCCAGCCCAAATTGTCAGGGGCTAACCTGGTACAGAGAGTCATTCCCTGTCAAGCAACGACAACGCAAGACTGGACGGAAAGCTAACCTTGGTCTATTCTGGGAAACCTAAATCTACAGAGAATTAAGGGGATATCGATGACTGATCCGCGTCAAATGCCGACAGATACTGAAGACTTGCAAGCTTTAGATGAAATAGACAAGTCTAATCCTTTTTCGGCAAAGGGTCGTTTTACCCGATTGAGCTACCTTGCCTGGACATTCGTCTTTACTTTGACCGCCTTCCTTACGGCATTTATTGTGGCAGCTGGCTTCGGAGTTGACAACCCTGAATCGGTAGATAGCACGGCAATGAATGCCATTGCGTTTATTTTTATGGCAGCACTTGCTATTCCCGGGATCATTTTTGGTATACGACGTTTACATGATGTGGATAATCCAGGCTATTGGATTATTTTAATAATTATTCCTGTCGTCAGTCTCGGTCTGTGGCTATATCTGTCAATAAAAAAGGGTTCCGTAGGTGGTAATTCTTTTGGCCCTCACAGACCCACGCTAAATTGGGAAAGAACAGCGGGTTATCTTATGATTGCCTTGATTGTATTCTCTATCGCAGGCGGGATCATCTTTATGCTTACCGTAGCTTAAGCCTCTAGGAGCCTGTCCGAGAATAGAGAACCTACTGCGGAAAAGTCCATTTTGGCCAGATTTCCCGATCATTTTCGTTAAATAGACCCACTATTCGCCTCAAATGATCGAAAAATCTGACTCAAAATGGA
>JAZGGE010000145.1:0-3628 GCA_036480195.1 Methylococcales bacterium | reverse complement strand
AGCAGCTTGAAAATCCCCAATATCTTTCGCTCTCATCCAACCATCACACCAATCAGCTGATCTTCTAATTCGATGCGTTTGGCAAGCTCCTCCCCCAACTTTGATAGATCATCTGACAAGGTTTCGCGCATTTCATCGCCGTCCAATTGCTCATATTTGTCGTTAAATTCTACCGCTGTTTCCGTTGCATTGGCAATCTGCGGATAAAGCTCTTCGGCAACATCCAATACCTGGGTACGCCGTTCGGTACCGCTAACGATACGTTGATAAATACCAAAGTGGCCCATCGAAATATAATCTACCAGGAGTTCGCAAAACTCTTGAACCAAATCCTCTACCGGTTTATTTGAAGTAAACGGCTCCATCCCGGCGACACTACAATACGACGACCAAACCCGGTTTCTTTCCTCGATGAGATTTTTTATCATATTGCCGGTCTGCTGGCGTCGATCTGATCCTATATAATCTACATTAGCCATAGCTTCTCCCTATATTCCCTAGCCTTGTATCCAAATAAAAATTTAAGTCCCACTCCAATATTCCATCATAACTGAAAAATCCAACTTATTCTATAATCCTGTTCTATATCATGATTTCAAGTCTATCGGTTATTATTCCCTCCTACAACCGCGCCATATGGTTACCACGAGCCCTGCTTTCAGTTCAGAAGCAAACCTTGCCGGCAAATGAAATCATTGTAGTTGATGATGGGTCTACCGATGGAACAGAAACCCTGATTAAATCAGATCATCCGGATATAGTTTATCTCCGACAAGAAAATAAAGGTGTAAGTACAGCTCGAAACCATGGCATAGAGAAAGCAACCGGCGAATGGCTGGCATTCCTTGATTCTGATGATGAATGGCTGCCGAATAAATTAGAAATACAAAAAGACGCTCTCGAAGCTGTTCCTGATATTAAAATTTGTCATACCGAAGAAATTTGGATACGCAATGAAAAACGAGTCAACCCCATGAAGAAACATGCAAAAACGGGTGGCTGGATTTTCCAGCATTGCTTGCCTTTGTGTGCCATGTCACCTTCTTCTATTCTGATCCACCGCTCTGTATTCGAAACCGTCGGTAACTTTGACGAATCACTACCGGCCTGTGAGGACTATGATCTATGGCTCCGAATCACCCACTGCTATCCGGTCGCGTTTGTTGAACAGCCTTTAATCATTAAAAATGGAGGACACGACGATCAACTATCCCGGCGTTACTGGGGTATGGATCGGTTTAGAATACAGTCGCTTCGCAAGATACTGGATTCTGGTATATTGGGATCGGAAAATGAACAGGCCGCTACTAAAATGCTCATTCACAAAGCAACTATCTACTTGGCCGGGGCCAGAAAGAGAAACAAGCACAACGAAATCGAATACTATGAAAACATTTGTAGTGCTTATTCTACGCCGCTATTAGATGGATAACAGGAACTATACCCATATCTTAACTGCCCTACCCTGTGAGGCTAAGCCGCTAATTGCCCATTACCAGTTAAAAAGGTGCATGGCGATAGAACCTTTTACGACCTATGGAAAAGACAACGTAACTTTAACTGTCACCGGCATAGGTAAAGTTTCTATGGCAGCGAGCGTTGCTTTCATCCATCAACTTGTTGGCGGAATACCCAATTCGGTTTGGCTAAATATAGGAATTGCAGGCCACCAAAGTCATCCGGTCGGATCAGCTTTTATCGCCCATAAAATAACGGATGCCGACACTGGAAGATGCTGGTATCCATCTCAACCTTTTAATACCCCATGTGAAAGCGAAGAGATCAATACTGTTTCGATACCACTGGTCGACTACCCGGAAACTTGCCTTTACGATATGGAAGCATCGGCATTCCACGAAATTGCCATGCGATTTTCTACTGGCGAACTGGTTCAATGTCTGAAAATCGTTTCCGACAACACCGCCAATCCTGCCGAAAAGATAACGCCCCAACACGCCTCTACAATTGTAGAGGCCAATTTACAAACAATTAATGCCTTGTTGCACAAACAGCAAAGATTGGCTGAGACAATCAATCCAGATCAACCTGAATGGTATTCAATGGCCTGCGAAATATGGCGATTTACCCATAGCGAAAAGATACAGCTGAAAGATATCTCCCGTTACTGGCAAGTTGTTTCGCCAGATGATCCACCCGAACTGGAACAACTTCCCAAAAATCATAGCGGCAAACAAATTCTCGGTTGGCTAAAAGTAGAGATCGCGACCCGAAAGATGAACTTGAGCTTCAGATAGATGATCGAAACCATATACATTGAAGAAGCTATCCACCGCCACCCACGCGCGCAAACGATCCTCGCGAGATTTCCCAAGGCAAGGAAAATCACCTGCCAAAGGTACGGCGAAGTCTTCAATCCCAAGTCCCAGAACTTTCGTTTACAAAAAAGAAAACCAGCCCTCATTTTGGCAGAAAAGTATAAGAACCCAGTACTCCCTGCACCACCCGGCTATGGCGTAGGATCGAAACACAATTACTACTTTTCTCACATGCTAAACTGCCTTTACGATTGCCGTTACTGCTTTCTACAAGGTATGTTTCAATCAGCTAACTATGTATTATTCGTGAATTATGAAACATTCCAGAAACAAATCAGTGAAATAGCAAACGCGACGCCAGAACAGGAAATCCACTTTTTTTCGGGTTACGACTGCGACAGTCTCGCCCTCGAACCTGTTACTGGTTTTGTTGAGGCATTCTTGCCAGTTTTCCGTAACCACGCCAATGCCTGGCTGGAGCTTCGCACTAAAAGCACCCAGATCCGTTCACTGCTGGATACCGAGCCACTTTCAAATTGCATTGTCGCCTTCAGTTTTACACCGGAAGTCATCGCTAAACATATTGAGCACAGAGCACCCAACATCCAGAAAAGACTGGAAGCAATGGAGAAACTTCAACAGGCAGGCTGGTCACTCGGCTTGCGATTTGACCCGATGATCTACCAACCCGATTACCAAAATCAGTACCAGGCTTTATTCAAGAAAATATTCGCCCGGCTCGACAAAGAAAGTATCCATTCCGTTAGCCTGGGCAGTTTTCGCCTGCCTGAAAAGTTCTTCACCAAATTGGACAAACTCTATCCAGAGGAAAAACTCTTCGCTGGGCCGCTAGAAAAAAGTAACGGGATGGTGTCCTACGAATCAACATTGGAGCACGATATGTTTACGTTTTGCAGTGAGGAATTGTTAAAATATATATCCCCGAGGAAATTCTACCCTTGTACAGTAGGTCAGTGAAGAAGACTTTCATAGTTACCGGAGCCAGTAGAGGCATTGGCAGAGCGATTGCCGAAAGACTTATTGCTGATGGCAGCACCGTTCTGGGTATTGCACGCAATTTTAATCAGACACCCGATAATTCTCCCCACTTCCACCACATCGAATTCGACCTCTCTGACCTGAATGAACTACCGGAGAAATTAATGGTTCTGATCCAAAAGCATCCTCAAATCGACGGTGCTATCTTCAATGCCGGACGTGGTATGTTTGGCTCTCTGGAAGAATTTTCTTACCAAAATATCAGTGATATTATTGACCTGAACCTTACCAGCCAAATATACATGGCCCGAGCATTAATCCCCCATCTAAAGCGAAAAAAACAGGGTGACCTA
>JAZGGE010000144.1:0-4303 GCA_036480195.1 Methylococcales bacterium | reverse complement strand
CCTAAAATCACATTAACAGCTTGTTGTCTGGAAAGCATTTCGTAGACCTCAGCAATGTCGGTTTGCTGGATGTTGAGAGACAGCAATTCTCCCGTTCTGCCTAATTCTTTAGCCGCTATTCCGTTGGTCAGGATTAAACCAAGTAACAGCAGGGAAATCTGCTGCATTCGGGCAAGATATCTAGGAGGTTGTCCGAGAATAGAAACCGTAGCGAGGGAAACCCATTTTGAGTGATATTTTTCGATCATTTGAGGCGAGTAGTGGGTTATTTAACGAAAATGATCGGGAAATTTGACCAAAATGGGCTTTTCTGCAGTAGGTTCTCTATTCTCGGACAATCTCCTAGTACTCCGACTAGATTATATTGACGGATACACCAAGCCGATAAGTAGTCATCTGCGTTGTTGCATTCGCTTGAATTAGCCCTGCTAGTCCTGCGCTCGCGCGCCTAGCAGCTGACCACTTTTCGACTTTCTCTATCCGCCAATATAACCTAGTCGAAGTACTAGGATGGAATTGACCTGATTTCATTCAGTTTTTCGATCAGTTCTTTTTCGGACATTTCCTCTAGGGGCAAAGCCAGCATTTTCTTTATGCGCTGCTCCAGGATCCGGTAGGTTTCTTCAAACCCGGTGATGATTTCTTCCTCAGTACCTTTAATATGTCCAGGGTCGGATACTCCCCAATGAACCCGGACGGTTTTGTTTAAGTAAACCGGGCAGGTTTCGCCAGCGGCGTTGTCGCAAACGGTAATGACAATATCAATTGGCTGATTAGAAAATTCGTCCCAGGACTGACTTTTATAGCCCTCGGTCGGCAAATTGTGACGCTTTAACGTCGCCAGCGCGCCCGTATTGATTTTGCCTATGGGGTGGCTGCCGGCAGAAAAAGCTTTAATACGCTTCCGACCCAAATGATTGAATAAGGCTTCTCCCAATACGCTACGACAGGAATTTCCCGTGCATAAAATAAGTACATTAATCATTGTTAATCACTCTAAGAATCTGCTCAAGATCTCGCTGAAGGGCGCATCACAACGTTAAAAGTGGTCTCAAAATGCTCGCATACGACCTGTATGCTGCGCTTTTTCGATCACTTTTGTCTTGCGCTGTATCCCTTGATCGAAATCTTTAACAGGTTCTAATTATTTTCCAGTTTCAGCAGCACGAAGAACTCGCGTTTTCAGTGACCTGACCGACAGGTAAATTCTCCCCATCCGATGCTTCTTTTTTATCGTTAAAGGTCGGAATTTCATTTAACGAATGAAAGGATTCCCAGGCAATACCTTGAGGATCGGTGATCCAGTGCTTATTGGAACGCGCGTAACAACATGCTGCATCTACCTGTGTTTTGATTGGGCTTCGCGTGGCATCCAGGCATTGCTTGATGTTCTGTAATTCCTGATCATTCTCAGCCTGAATGCCGAGGTGATCGAGTCCAGTCTGGGTACCGCGATTGGAAATTGCAAAATTTATACGCGGATCATCCAGCATCCATTTGGCGTAGTCATCATGCTTTACCGTTGGTTGACAGCCAAACATCGTGCTGTAAAAATCGATATTTTTGTCGAGGTTTTCTACTGATAAGTGAACATGTAGTCTTTTCATTTTCTTTTTATGTAGTTAAATTGATATACGAATAAGCGGATGTATTGTTAAAAAAATTAGCAACAAAGCGCTGTATCCGGCCGATTTTCCATTTGCTGCAGACGTCCCTGATCAATACTAAATTGATCTGTTGATTCAACCGCAGCCAATGCGTTAATTAGAAGGGGGGCAGTCCAGGCAGGTACCGCGGGGTTGATTTGATAGTAAACCCATTGCCCTTCACGACTATCCTGCAACAAACCGCACTGGCGTAAAGATGCCAAATGCCGGGAAATTTTAGGCTGTGACAATGCCAGCGCAGCGGTTAATTCGCAAACACAAAGCTTGCCCTCCTTCTGCAACAGCGTGATACACCGTAAGCGAGTATCGTCGGAGAGACATTTGAAAAACTGCGCAGGTGTGAGCATAGTTAGCTTTAAAAATTAAATATATGGATAATCATATATCAAAATAACCTAATATTCAATTTTTCTCTTATTTGGAAGCTCTCTTTTGTAAGAATATAGAGCCTACTGGTGTCGATTCTCTATCGTAAAGCGAAAAGCAGGAAGAACATCAATTAACAGGGAGCGAACCAGAACGACTTTCAGATTCTTTGATTTAAGGAATCTGCTTTGATGCCTTCATGGGAGGGGCTTTAGCCACGATTCCGACCGAGATCGCGGCTAAAGCCCCTCCCACGAAGAGAAGTCGTTATTATCGACTCAGAATAATATTCCATGAATGTCTATAACTTTTTGATTCATCCTGATAAGGACAGGTAGTCTGACTTTAGCGTTCTTTTGAAGAAAAGGTGTGTGGGTTACAGGAAATTTTTTGGTGAAAATGATTTTGCAGCCGACAATTTAGAAGCATGGCCTATCGCATGATTCAATACTTCATCGGCTTTAACAGGTCCTAGCGCTTCACATAAAGCAATGTATATGCAGTGCACCATAATCGCGAGTTTCTTGGCTGAAATATTCTTCTTAAAGGCCTTGATACTTAGGCCGTCGACCCAGGAAATTATCTGCTCTCGGTTATCGTCATCCAATCCAGCCTCTGCTATCTCTTCCTTAAAGACTTCGTTAAACAGATTGTAGCTCTCAGCTTGGGGATACTCGGCTTCAGATGCAATGCTTGAAATGAGTGCGACGAACACCGTCATTTCCGGTGTTCCTTTTATTTTAGCCGGTGTTTTTTTTGTGGGTTGAATTGTTGCAGCTTGATCCGGGTTAGCTGTAGCCTGCGCACTGTTTTTCTCAATGCCACGAAATTCAAGCATCTGTGGCATTGGGTCATCCGTCAGCTCCTGGTCTGAAAAAGACAATATTTGGTTAAGTTTGGAATAAAGTGTCGTAATGAGATTGCTGTTGATGCCAAGCAATTCAGCTGTTACTCCGACAAATCCTATGAATGTCATTTTGTCGGCGGTTTGGTCTCGTTCTTCGAGCATCCAAAGTGCGCGCATAAGTTGTTCGCCTTCAAGTACTTCCGACAGCGTCATGAAGGCAGCGCATCGCCGCCGGGTTGATGTCAGGGGTTGTGTAATTGTTGTCATGAGTTTATCTCGTTACTTCCCCATGTGTTACCGCTTGGTTAAACTCTTTGTAACCTATTTCGTGATGCTCAGTAAAATCCAGCCCTCTTTGTTCATGTAAACTACTGGCCCGTAATCCTAAAAGTTTATCTACCATTTTAAAAGTAAGGTAAGCACTGGAAAACCCCCAAATAAAGGCTGTAGCAATGCCCAGGAGTTGTACGGATATGCGGGATATCGAAAACATATCACCACTATAAAACATCCCTGCAGCAAGTGTTCCCCATGCGCCACACAAGCCGTGAACCACAATCGCACCGACGACATCATCTATTTTGTAGCGTTCCAGTAATACCGTACCCCAAACCAAAACTACACCGCTTAGCAGACCCGTTATTATCGCCATCCCCGGCGTTAGGCTGGCAGCCCCTGCGGTTACGGCTACCAAGCCTCCAAGGGTGGCGTTGACTGTTGTCGTCATCAAAATGGGTTTGCCGGTCAGAGTCAGATATACTATTGCCCCCATTGCTCCTGCGCAAGCACCTAGATGGGTGTTTAAAAGTACTCCGCCCAGGTCTTCCAGATTCGTAATACTACCCCCGTTAAAACCAAACCAGCCTAACCATAGAATGAAGCCACCCAGCGCAATCATAGGAAGATTATGACCGGGAATATCTCGGCTTTCTCCTTGCCTGGAAAATCTGCCTAATCGTGGTCCTAAAACCATCACGCCAGCCAGTGCGCACCAGCCACCTACTGAATGGACAACGGTCGCGCCAGCGAAATCGATAAATCCAAGTTGGCCAAGCCAGCCATTCTCACCCCAGGCCCAATGTCCAAAGATGGGGTAGATTAGGGAGCAGATGATCATTGCACAGACGAGATAAGAGGTGAATCTCATTCGTTCCGCGACTGCCCCACTGACAATAGTGGCGGCAGTTGCCGCAAACATCAGTTGAAAGACCAAACTAATGGTTTCATTATTGGAAAGGGTGTCGGGAAGGAAATGGCTGAAGCCAATGATACCTGATTGACTTTCGCCAAACATCAGACCGTAGCCAAAAGCCCAAAAAAGAATACTTCCAAAGCAAATGTCAGTGTAGTTCTTCATGATGACATTAACAGCGTTTTTGGCGCGAGAAGCGCCGCACTCCAGTAGTGCAAAGCCAGCTTGCAT
>JAZGGE010000143.1:0-17049 GCA_036480195.1 Methylococcales bacterium | reverse complement strand
GTAATACCCAGACCAAGAAATGCCCAAGCAATCACTGTCCAAGGCCGAGACCATCGCGCCCAGGCTGCATCCAACCGACCGCTAAGTAAAGCTGCGATTGCAAAAGCGAAGGCAACTGAAAACCCCACATACCCCATATAAAGCATGGGCGGATGGACAATCAAACCGATATCCTGAAGCAGGGGATTTAAGTCATTGCCATCAATGGGGTGGTTAGGTAATAACCGGGAAAATGGACTGGAAGTCAACAAAGTGAAGAGCATAAACCCGATGGCGATCATGCCCATCACTGCAAGAACTCGCGCCAAAATGTCCAGCGGCAAATTGCGGCTAAAAATACTCACTGCCATAGTCCAACCGGACAAAATGAACACCCAAAGCAACATCGATCCTTCGTGTCCACCCCAAATGGCGCTCAGTTTGTATTGCATGGGCAAGCGACTATTGGAGTTGTTAGCTACATATTCCACGGTAAAATCATCGGTGGCAAAAGCATAGCCAAGACAAACCATGCTGATGAATATGAAGAAAAACTGCCCTTTGGCCAGGATTCGTCCGTAGTCCATCCACAGCACATCATTACGAGAAACCCCCAGCAGCGGAATAACTGCCATCAGAATGGAGAAGCAAAGAGAAAGTATGAGTGAGAATTCGCCAATTTCAGGAATCATGAGCCGCTTTGACCGATTTTAGATTGTTGATTTATACCAGCCTTTGTTTTGCTAAGCTTGCTTTTAGCCGACTTTTCCAGGGCATCGGTAACTTCGGGTGGCATATAGTTTTCATCATGCTTCGCCAATACTTCAGCAGCCTGGAAAACACCTCCATCATCAAGGCTTCCGTTGGCAACAATGCCTTGCCCCTCCCTGAATAGGTCGGGCAAAATTCCGGTATACTCGACCCGCACTGTCTCTTCGAAATCGGTAACATCAAAACTCACTTTGAGACTGTCTTTATGCCTTTTCAGACTCCCTTCCACGACCATTCCCCCGGCACGAATATGGCGGCCGGTAGGTGCCTCGCCGGACACAATTTGAACCGGCGAATAAAACAAATTAATGTTTTGCTCTAACGCATATAAAGTTAAACTAACTGCAGCCGCTGCGCCCAGTACAATAAGTGTGACGACTGTCAGTCGTTTTTTTCTCTTAGGATTCATTGTTATCTCCACGCCGTATACGACGCTTTTGTTCGGCGACAATACGCCTTTTCGTTAGCCAGGGTGACATGATGTTAATAATTAAGATCAAAAATACCAAGCCATAGCACAACCACACGTAGAGGCCGTGGCCTCCCATTGCAAGAAATTCTGAAAAATCGTTAAACTGCCCCATTATAAGTCCGTCACAATCGCTCTCACCCAATCTGATTTTCTTTCTCTTTGCAGGACTTCGTTTCTGATGCGCATCATGACAACTACAGCAAAAAACAAGTAAAAGCCCAGAATCATTACCAGCAGGGGAATCCACATTTCCGGGGGCATGGCCGGTTTTTCCGTTAATTTGAAAGTCGCTGGTTGATGTAGCGTGTTCCACCATTCCACAGAGTATTTAATAATCGGGATATTCACTACGCCAACCAAAGCCAACAGAGCACCGGCCTTATCCCCGGCAGCTTCGCTGTCAAAAGCAGAATAGAGCGCCATAACACCGAAATACAAAAACAGCAGGATTAACATGGACGTCAAACGGGCATCCCAGACCCACCATGCGCCCCAGGTTGGTTTCCCCCAAATTGCACCGGTAACCAGCGCAATGATAGCCATAGAAGCACCAATGGGCGCACACGACCGCGCTACCATGTGGGCTACTTTAATCTTCCAAATCAGCGCGACTGCTCCTGCCGCAGCCATCATCATATAACAAGATTGCGCCAGGATTGCTGAGGGAACATGTACATATATGATCCGGAAGCTATTGCCCTGCTGATAATCTTGTGGCGCGAATACCAACCCCCAAATTGTACCGATAACCAGTAGCAGGAGTGCAGCTATTGTAAACCACGGTAAAAGTTTTCCACTAATTGCATAAAACCATTTAGGAGAGGCTAATCGGTAAAACCATTGGGGATATTTGATTTTCATTAGATAATGATGTTGGGTTACGGTGCGCTCATATTAGATGATGAATGGGAATATCAGTGATATGCGCACCTAACCCAACCTACAGCTTATCCGCACTACTTTATTCATAGCTCTATTTGAGAGACTCTTTTTACTAATTCGACACACTTATTTTTACTGCTGCAGTAATAGCAAATGGCGACAGTGTGAGTCCTAACACCAGTATTGCGCCCAAAAGTGCCAGGTAACCGCCCACTGGCATCCCCAAAACGCCTGCCTGAACTGTAGCTGCACCAAAAATCAGCACGGGTATATAGAGGGGCAGCACCAGCAAAGAAATCAATACCCCGCCTTTTCTCAAACCCACTGTTAGACCTGCGCCGATAGCACCTATCAGGCTTAGTGTCGGTGTTCCCAGCAACAAGCTGATAACTAATGCCCAGGTTCCTTCCACAGGTAAAAAAAGCATGACACCTAATAAAGGCGACAATAGCGCCAATGGCAAACCGGTCAATAACCAGTGACTCCCCACCTTTGCCAATACCGTTAATACAAAAGGTCGTGGGCTAAGCAGCATTTGTTCTAATGAGCCATCATCATAATCCGAACGAAACAATCCATCCATGGATAACAATGTCGCCAGCAGCGCCGCCACCCAGATAACACCAGGAGAAACTTGCGCTAAAAACTTAGGATCGGGACTTACACCCAGCGGAAACAAAGTCGCTACAATCAAGAAAAAAGCCAAGGGATTAACTATATCGCTGCGCCTTCGATAAGCTAACAGCATTTCCCGTTGTAATGCAACAAGAAATATCCCACGCGGTTTTAAACGGGAATCACCCGAATCGCTATTAGGCACTTTTCCGTCCTCGGAGTTCATTTTTGTCGAGGGAGATTCGCCTCACCTGATGAGGTAGTGTTAGTAATTGATGGGTTGTTACAACAACACTTCCTCCTTTATTGACATGCGCCGCTATCAAGGATTCCTGCTCTGCGACTCCCTTTTTGTCGATGGCAACAAAGGGTTCGTCCAGAATCCAAAGGATGGCCCGGGTCATATGAAGACGTGCCAAAGCAACACGCCTTTGTTGTCCAGCAGACAAGGTATGGCAAGGCACATCTTCGTATCCTGCCAAACCGACTTTTTCTAACGCGCGATCTACAGCATGAAAGTCATTTAATCCTTCTAGAGCCTGATACCATCGAAGATTTTCCTCCGGAGTCAAAGTTAGTTTAACGCCAGGTTGATGCCCAACGTACAACGTAGAAGCTAGAAATTCCTCCCGCACAGTCTCAATGGGCTGTCCCTGCCAAAATAACTCCCCGTCAAAATGATTAGATATACCGCAGAGAATCCTTAATAGCGAAGTTTTTCCGCTGCCATTGCTGCCCTCAATCTGGATTGTTTCGCCTGCGTTGACGGAAAAACTCAATCCACTAAACAATATCCGATCATCCCGTTCACAGGTGAGTTCTTTTACTTCTAATAGGGGATTGCTCGCCAACGCCGGAAATACCTTCATTTATACTTGCGTATGAACGCAAAATCCTATGATTATACAGATATTTTCTACAATACTTCCCGTTGGATTTCAGTTTTTCAAGTGACTTGGGCTATAACCCGACAGAGACGGTACCAAACCTAACCCTATTCATTCATATCCAGTGATTCTACCGTATCTCCCATATCACCGCCCTCAGCTTCCAGCTGCTCAAATCCTGTTTCAGCGTCATAAATTTTCCTCAACATATGCCGCCAGTTTTCATATTGCGTTTCAGCAGAACCCTGTAATTTAACCGTCTGTCCTTCTACATCCAATACTTGTGGCTTCACTTCTGATTCAAACGATTGATCCAGTTCCTTAATGGCATCGGAATGAATCTCGGCCTCTTCGCCTTTATCCCAACCACTTTTGATCGCCACAGCGCCTCCAACCACCATAACACTCTGCAAAATAGAAGTGCCGGGGATCCCCGCCACTTCCAGCGCAATTGCTCCGAGAATGGCTGCTGCACCGAGCAGATACCGATCCCGAGAGGCGGCTTCTATTTCCCGTTTAGCGATAAGTTCTTCCCTATGAATTTTCCGCCAGTTTCCATAAGATTCCTGCATTTCACCATAAAAATTATCGTAATAGCCGTCAATAGTATCAATTAACATGCCGTCGCGCTCCCGCATTCGATCCATCCGCTTGACCATAGGATCATCTGCTGCTGGCAGGCGAACAATTTGCGTTCGGCTATCATCGCCCTCTTCCAGGTATCCACTAAATGCATCTGGCGCCAGATCTTCCGCAAACGTTAGCATCGCTGTTTTACGGATGCTCCGCAGTTCCTTTACTTTCAGTTTTTGCCTTGCATCCAATAGATCATTCGCAACGGCATTATAGAGATTCTGGAACGCTTCCCGATTACCTCGCCCCATATCCGGGTAGGAGGTGTTTTCCTCCAGCTGTTGTTCGTAAACATCATCCAGCAGTAGTCTACCGGTTACATCTCTGGCGATAATTGCAATAGAGAGTATTTCTCCATCGGATTCAACAATCCGACCAGTAATTTGTACGTCCGTTACTGCTTCTGTCGAAGCCACAACCCTTACCGCTCCCCATTGACCACTATTCTGAAGAGTATTCTTCAAATGGGTAGCAAAATAGCGTGACTCCGCTTTGCGTATTTCTTCCAGATTACCTTCTTCTTGCTCGCCAGGTTCTTCGCTTAATCCCGGATCAAAAACCACGACACCAACGTCAAGAAGCTGATCCTCTGGAATTTCCATCTGGGCACTAACAAGCGACCGTTGCTCCAACACCTGTTTTGATTGATGAGCACAGCCGGAAGCAAGTAAAACAATAAAAAGTAGAAAATAGAGAGAAATAGGTCTTATCGCCACAGCGTATCTCACATTGATTTTAGTCAGGTTAGTTATTTTATACTGATCTTCGATTAATATAGGGGTCTAAACACCTGAATTCAACTAATTATTATTTCATCCTGGTGTCCAGATTTAAGAAAGGAGTCTGAATATGAACTCTGACAAAGCCTTTGCCGCTCCCGCCATTAATACGATAAAACAACGCTGGCCAGAAATATGGGAGCAACTTGAACAATCTCACCCCTGCCAAGACATTCAGTTTGTTCAAGACAAACCGAACGCTACATTTATCTATGACAAGATCCAGCTGGCAAGTGCTTACAATCCAGCATCAGAAGCAGAGCTACAAATTTCGCTGGTACCTCCCAACCCGGAAAAACTCCAGTTATATGGCGTGGGCATGGGTTATCTTCCTCGTGTTTTGTTGCAAAATTTCCACTCCCTCAGATTTCTCCAGGTCTTCATACTGAACAAATCCCTCTTTCTCGAACTGCTCTATTGGATTGACCAGACCGACTGGCTGGCTGATGAACGACTGGCGCTTCATCTACCCTCGAATAACAGTAGACCAATCAGCCCATGGGTTGTTACCCCTCCGCTTCTCTGGCTTGCAGACAAAGAAGCTGCAAATTTGCGTGACCGACTGCTGACGGACATGAATTCTGAAAATATAACGGCGGATCAGCAAAACCGCCGACAAATGCTGATGAAAAATATTGAGGATAATACCTCCTTCGTCGAAAAGGATGGCAATGTTACTGAGCTATTTGACACACTCTCAGGAACTGAAATAGAAGTAATTGTCGTCGGCGCAGGCCCTTCGCTTGATAAACTTATTTCTGTCATCTCAGATAGACAGAAAAACGGCACACTGGTGATTGCCGTCGATGCCGCAACCAAACCATTATTATTCAGTAATATACTGCCGGATATCATCGTTACTATTGACCCGCTACGAAACGGCATTCTGCCAAACTTTGATGGCGACTTGAGCGCCCTAGCAAATTGTAAACTGATCTATTATCCTGTGGTACATCATGATGTTTTGCAGATATGGCCATTCACCCGACTAACCGCCTTTGCAGATCATACCCTTTATAAGCAACTCGGCAGGCAGCACTCCAAGGGAGTGCTGTATTCATCCGGCTCCGTTATTCATCCAGCGATCGATCTTGCGGTAAAAATGGGTACTCAGAAAATAGCCTTGGCAGGCGCGGACTTTTCTTTCCCATACGCGAAAACACATGCTGACGGTGTACCTCATGGACAAACCATTCCTTCTCCCAACAAACAGATCCCCTCCCGTCGTTGGGTGTTCAATGGGAATGAGAAACGCGTAGCGACCCAACTTAACATGATAGGATATCTTAGAGACCTGGAAGACTATATCAAGCTCCACGATCAAATCGAATTCGTCAACTTAAGCAAGGACGGTGCTCGCATAGAAGGTGCTGTTTACCCTGCAGAAGCACAAGATGAGCACTGAATATCATCAAATCATGACAGAATGTGTCATTGCCCTGCGCATGGGTCTGCAGGGTAATGCCAGCCGCAAACTTATCGACTTGATTGACCACGTCAGCAAACTGCTGGAAGTAAACTCAACTCTTCCTGCCCCCAAAATTCAGCGGCAAATAGCCGCAGCACTCCGCTGCCAAGAAGCGAATGATTATATCGGGTTGGCAGATATTATAGAATTCGAAATATCTCCAATGTTGGTAGAAAACAAATGACGGTTAGGTTGGGCGAAGTACAGTAGGCCCAATTCGCAACAGGCGCATTCAGTTTGCCCACTATTCCGGTTCGAAAACTCATGGCCCTAACTTTCAAGCTTTTTTCTTGTGAAAGGAGACTATACCTCTCGCGTCCAAGAATACCCCATATTCAGCGCGCATCTTATCGCAAAGCACGTCGCTGTAAAACCTTGAAAGAGATGACTCTTCCTGCGATTCGACGCCTAGAAGTCTACCTCTCAAAATCGGCATTCCTGAACGCGAAAGGTATTGATCCTTTGATCAAAGGATCAATAAACTTGAAATCGAGAAAGTCCTATATTGTACAAAGTTACTATGTTCGCCCAGCAACAAATATAGTCGAATAACTAACCTTACTTGTTAGCGAATCAGAAGCAATTTGACCGTCTCGTTCCATATTGGATGAGATTTTCAAGACTGCACATCCTGATAAAACAAAAGTGGATATAAAAGTGATGATAAAAAATTTTTTAATGGTTTTCATAACTCCCTCATGTTTTGAATAGTAGTAATAGTCGGTCTGGTTTCTCAGGATCTTGACACCTTCCATTCAGTTGGTACTTCGAACTTTATAATCAATTCCGGTCTGAGTAACGCTAACTATTTGTTTAGATTATGACCTCGATTATTCTTAATCCCCAAGCGTCAGATTAATTTACGACCTGAAGAAACTGAACGCCGGTCACTGCGGGTGCATTGGTAACGGTAAAATGCTCAGCTCTTCCCGAAGCTCCTGAAAAAAGTCTTGCACACAGAGTGAACCCCCCTGCGCTCGTTGCATACGTCGCATCGCAAGTTGCTCCACTTTCTGTCTCGCCCGACTCAGCATCTTGATCTTGAATTAATCCAGAGGTTACTTTTAATACAGATGAAGCACGGGAAGCTTCCCCAAAAGTAGAACCTGAAAATAGTACTGCAGTTAATACACTGCCCAATAAAGTTAACTTCTTCATTACTATCGCCCTTAATTCTACTTTGTCACATTTAGGCAACCCCCAATAAATAAATCCCCTATCTTGCTTGTCTTTTTGTCTGTCTTCAACGTTGCAACTTCGGTTACATAGCTTGCTATGCGCCCTGCGTTGCGCCTTAAAGACAAACAAAAATCCGGCACAATATCGGTGGGTTATTTATTGCGAGTTATCTTAAGCTTTTTACCCTTGTGTAGGGTGGATATCGCCCATCACATTCCATCTGGCCACGAATCTGGTGGGCTGTGCCCATCCTACATTGAAAATCTGACAAAGTAGATTAAACTTTAAAAATATAAGAAATTCTTCGGGAACACCAGGGTTGATACTACCTTACTCAAATAATCTTGCAAGCGTGAGCAAGTAATACTTTAAGAAAAATACTATCGTTCTAAATTGAAATATTATGAAATTTCATAATGATACGTGTATATAGACCGATGCTTATAAGTAAAAGCCTATACAATAAAAAGCGAATACCTACGGAATAATGGGCATTCTTGAATGCGGAAGGTGTAGCATCGTTTATGGATAAGAATTACTCTTTAGCATAGAAAGACTACTATCTAGATCCATGAAACCAGGGGTGCAAGATATTGGTTTCACAGTGGAATTAAAAAATCTTAGCTTCACCCATCCGGTTAAGCGGGACTTTTTGAACCACTAAGAGAGCAAGAGCTTGTGCTCTGCACCTTCATGGATTCACAGATCCAGGTTATATAGAAGATTATTACAAATCAGGCTGTTCGTTCTTTCAATTTAGTCAGCTCTAATGCCAAAATTATTGGCTAAATTGATAAATTCCTGACTTCCTATAAATCGGTCAACAATGGACAGTCGGCCTGCACCAAAAGACAGTTCATCCATCCAATACTGTTTTCCTTCAGAACTAGCTTCTCTGTTAAAAAATGAACGGTAGGCAACATCCAGAAATTCACTGTCTGTAGTTTGTCTATTTATAAACTTGGAACTCTCAAAGAGACCTCTGGCAAAATCTCCGCCTGTTTCTGTACCATCATCTAGCCGAGATAACCAATAATTAAAACCACCTACATCAGGTTCTCTATCCAGTACCAGTTGATAGAACCGTCTAATAAAACTCTTTATTTGAGAAAAACTGTTATCGCCATCACTAGATACAGCAACGCCAAAAATGCTAGTTAAATCTAGGTATTCCTGACTTCTTATAAATCCATTAATAATATCGGAGCGACTTGCGCCAAAGGATAACTCATCCAACCAATACTGTTTTCCCTCAGAATCGGCCTCTCTATCAAAAAATGAACGATAGACAATTTCCAGAAATTCACTATCGGCGGTTTGTCTATTTATAAACTCAGCACTCTGAAAAAATCTTTTTGCAATATCTCCACCCGCTTCACCGTCATCTATTAGCTGTGATGTCCAATAATTAAAGCCGCCTATATCTGGCTCTCTGTCAAGTACCAGTTTATAGAAACGCTGCACAAAACTCTTCATTTGGAAAATAGCATTGTCATCTTCACTAAATGCGACAACGTCAAAACTGCTGACAAGATAGTCAAACTCCTGGTTTCTAAGAAAATCATAAACCACCATTTCTCTTAATTTTCCAAATTCAAGCTCCTGTGTCCAAGCATTCAATTCATCTTGATCAGGTGATCGATCAAACAGTGTTTCATAAAGAGTATAAATAAAATCGGAATCACTTAACTGCAGAATGACAAACTCTTGGCTTTGTAAAAGATCGAAGGCTACTTTGGCTCCTGAATTTGTTTGCATCACATTAAGTGAGCTATCCAGCTCATCTGGACCTACTTCTCGGTTTAAAGCACCAAGATATAGCCTTTCTATAAAGGCAGCCTGGTCTTCTTCTGGCAGAAGAGATACTGTTTTTAATGAAATTTTTTCAACCCTCCAAGACTCATCAGTAATTTTCTGCAGTCCAGAGCCAAAAAACTCTAAATTCAAATTACTTCCTGAATGATCAATAGTAAAACCATCTGCATAATTTATAAAATGCCTATCAATTTCACCCCATTTATTGACACTGTCAAAATTTCCAGTATTCCAAGTACCATCAATGTTTGACTCATCGCCTGGACTTCGTGAAAAGTTTCGAAATGTCCAAGACTGCTCAACACCGTCAATTTTGAAGCCAAAAACATCTGTCCCAAAAGCCTCATTATTTCCGTCCCAGCTACCCAATAAAAAAAGATCAAAATTTAGAATAATTTCTGCATGCTCAGCTAGATTTTCAAAATTAAACACTACTGAATCACTTGCGCGCTCTACTCCCGTATCCAAAAGTGCTTCAGACGCATTAACCATTGAGCTTGTACATGCCACCACAAACAATCCTATTTTTATATTTCTATACATCATTAAAATCTCTACATGTTTAAAAGTATTAATAGTGGAATTTAATCCAATCGTAAAAAAATTCTTTTTTACAACAAGCTATAAATACGCCAATCATTAATTTACTCTTTAAATTAATGACATAGACATTAAAATAGTAAAATAATGATTGTTGAAAACGGTAATGTGTAAATATTTTAGACGCTGAGTCTATTGGCTAAAGCTGGTAAGTAAGGCAGACAAATAGTTCTTTGGATCCACCAAAGAGACATGATTTATCACAGGTTAATCTGATGATTCTCCAGCCAACCCCATCCCAATCCTAACAACTTAAGCCATGTCACTTGATCAGCATGTTGATTTATAAACGTGTTTTTGATACGCCTAGGAATGTTGAGGTATGTGTCAACAAGGACTTGTGCTAAGTACCGTCATGGATCCACGGGTCCATGTGCTATTCGCTAAAAATATATTTGTCGATAATATCGGTGATATGGCCTACTAAATTTACCTCGCTACATTCAACCAAACGCCAGATAAAGATGGCATCGGCGATTAGAATTGCACAAATGAATCGGGATATATATGTGGTTGTAGTTGCTAGTGCAGCAGATTGGGTGATCGCAGTCGTCCTTAGAGAAACTATACCTTTCGCGATTAAGAATGCCCGTTTTGAATGGGTACATTTTCGTGGAGGGCTAGGAGGCTGTCCGCTAAAAATTGGGTATGCTTGAGACCGGAAGGTATATGTCATCTAGCCTTATCATCCACTACCTCCAATCGCTCAACCCTCTGAAACCCTCTCGGTAAGTGCTGCCCTCTTCTTCCACGATCACCCAAATAGTTTTCCCAATCAGAGGACTTTAAGGTCAACGTCCTTTTCCCAGCAATAATTTTCAAAGCGCCGCCAGGGGAAACCGAGGCAATTGATACAACACTATCTTCATGGGCTTTGAACGTTACCGGAGGAATTTGTATCAGCTTATTGCCTTTTCCCCGTCCTAGGACGGGTATATCATTGGCAGAAAACATCAGTAATCTTCCCTGCTGGGTGACGGCAGCAGTAAGACTGGATTCTGGCTCTAACACACGTGCAGGTATTATGGCTTCGGTACCTTCAGATAATGTGAGCAATGTTCGGCCCGTGCGGGTTTTGACAGTCAGTCCCTGGAGCTGGGTAATGAAACCATAGCCTGCATTAGAAGCGAACAAATACCAATCATCAGGCGCTCCGGTTAATACGCTTCTAAACACGGCTCCACTGGGCGGGTTTAGTCGCCCGGTCAGCGGTTCCCCCTGCCCTCGGGCAGAAGGTAAGTCATGACCGGGGAGAGTATAGATACGGCCAGTGGAATCCAGCACATATACCGGCTGGTTAGTTTTTCCCCGTGTTGATGACAGGTAGGCATCTCCGCTGCGGAATGTGATTGTTTCAGGATCAATTTCATGGCCCTTAGCGGCTCTGATCCAACCTTTTTCAGAAAGAACGATAGTAATTGGTTCGCTGGCAACCAACATGGATGGTTCCAATGCTTGGGAAGCTTGCCTTTGTACCAAGGGTGACTTACGCACATCGCCATACTTTTCAGCGTCTTCTTCTATTTCTTTTTGAATCAATTTATTTAGCCGCTGATCAGATCCCAAAATTGTTTCCAATTCTTTCCGTTCCGCTTCAAGCTCATCCTGCTCACCCCGGATTTTCATTTCTTCCAGTTTGGCCAGGTTACGCAGTTTTAGCTCAAGAATTGCTTCCGCTTGGATATCGGTAATTGAAAAACGTTCCATCAATACCGGCTTGGGTTCGTCTTCGGTTCGAATAATGGCAATAACCTCGTCTATATTGAGGTAAGCAATCAGCAGCCCTTCCAATTTATGTAACCGGGAAACTACATGATCGAGGCGATATTTCAGTCTCCGCCGAACAGTGGAAATCCGAAATTTCAGCCACTCGGATAAAATATCCCTCAATCCTTTAACCCGTGGCTTACCGCTTAGGCCAATCATGTTGAAATTGATGCGATAATGTTTTTCCAGATCTGTCGTTGCAAACAGATGCGACATCAACGCTGCGATAT
The DNA here is from genome assembly GCA_036480195.1 of Methylococcales bacterium. Lineage (GTDB taxonomy): Bacteria > Pseudomonadota > Gammaproteobacteria > Methylococcales > JAZGGE01 > JAZGGE01. The sequence continues at coordinate 4,972 of JAZGGE010000143.1, read as the reverse complement.
CCACACGTTGGGAACGCGGCATAAGCAATAGACGGATTGGATTCTCGTGATCAGATTCATCCCGAATATCCTCGATCATTGGCAATTTCTTGGTCTGCATCTGAGCGGCGATTTGCTCAATAAGCTTTGATCCCGACACCTGATGGGGAAGCGCAGTAACGACGATATTTCCCTCCTCCAACTCGTAGCGAGCTCGCATTCGGATTGAGCCATTGCCAGTCTGATAGATTTGTATAATGTCATCCCGCGACGTGATAATTTCTGCTTCGGTCGGATAATCCGGCCCCTTGATATGTTGGCAAAGATCTTCCAGGGTAGCCTCGGGTTCAGTAATTAGCCGAATCAAAGCACTGGCAACTTCCCTGAGATTGTGAGGGGGTATGTCGGTTGACATTCCCACGGCAATTCCGGTGGAACCATTGAGTAATATGTTTGGGAGTCGGGCCGGCAGCAGTTCAGGCTCCAGCAGCGTTCCATCGAAATTTGGTCTCCACTCGACCGTTCCCTGGCCCAGCTCAGCCAAAAGGGATTGAGCGTAGGGCGTTAATTTTGCTTCGGTATAACGCATCGCCGCGAAGGATTTCGGATCATCCGGCGAACCCCAATTACCCTGGCCATCAATTAGTGGGTAGCGGTAGGAAAATGGCTGGGCCATTAATACCATTGCTTCGTAGCAGGCGGAATCCCCGTGGGGATGGAATTTACCCAACACATCGCCAACGGTCCGGGCTGATTTCTTGTACTTCGCCACTGCTGACAAGCCAAGCTCCGACATCGCATAAACGATCCGTCGTTGCACTGGTTTTAAACCATCCGCAATATGAGGTAGAGCCCGGTCCAATATCACGTACATGGAATAATCCAAATACGCTTTCTCGGTAAATTCTTTAAGGGGGAGGGTTTCGTGGTTTTCCTGTACACTCATTATTTTGGTTAATATATTCTATTTTGCTTGATCTCTGGATAAGGAACGGGAAATAAATAAATTATATATTATGGCCCAGAATTTTTGTTTGTCTTCATTCGTATAGCAGCGGGCGCATAGCTAGCTACGTAACTGTTGCTATACGAATGAAGATGGACAAAAAGGCAAGCTAGAATGTATAAGTTATTTAATTCCCGTTCCTAAGCAACTATGCTTAGTTTTCTACATTGACTTCATCGAAATACCATGACGATCCTCTACTCAGCCCTGTTTATTCTCGTTATTTCCACATTTGGTGGACTGTTTTTCGTCAAGCGCAATCCATCACTTACTGAAGGACCACCCAAAGCAGTGGCCTTCGTCCTTTATTTTTGGATCATCGCGCTGATCCAAACTGGTATCGGCTCATTGTTTTACTACTTCGCGAATAAATAGTACCCGTGAATGCTCACAAGCTTAAACTTCCGCCAAATTACCTTTTTTCTCCAACCAGGCTCGGCGATCCGCTGCACGTTTTTTTGCTAAAAACAGGTCAAGCCATTTTGAAGTATCATCATCGTCGGTAACAGTCAGCTGAACCAGCCTGCGAGTATCGGGATTCATTGTCGTCTCCCGTAATTGCGAAGGATTCATTTCGCCAAGACCTTTGAAACGCTGAACATTTACTTTTCCCTTTAACTTCTCCGCTTCAATGCGATCAAGTACGCCTTTTTTCTCGCTGTCGTCCAAAGCATAGAATATCTTTTTTCCAACATCAATACGATAGAGAGGAGGCATAGCAACGTATATGTGGCCCGTTGTGACGAGTGGTCGGAAGTGTTGCAGAAAAAGTGCACATAGAAGTGTCGCAATATGGTTCCCATCCGAATCCGCATCCGCGAGGATACATATCTTTCCATAGCGAAGCTGTGACAGATCATCAGAGCCAGGATCAATACCTACCGCTAATGCAATGTCATGCACTTCCTGAGAAGCCATCACCTGACCTACATCCACTTCCCAAGTGTTAAGTATTTTCCCCCGCAACGGCATAATCGCTTGAAAATCCTTTTCCCTCGCCTGCTTTGCAGATCCACCGGCTGAATCCCCTTCAACAAGAAACAGTTCAGAGCGATTGATATCCTGGGATGCGCAATCAGCGAGTTTTCCCGGTAAGGCCGGCCCACTTCCTATTTTTTTGCGAGTAACCTTCTTTGCAGTCCGCAATCGCTTCTGAGCATTCTGAATAGCCAGTTCAGCAATCTTTTCACCGATTGCCGGATGCTGGTTCAGCCATAGGCTAAAAGTATCTTTCGCGACCCCTGAGACGAAAGCGGAACATTCCCGTGAGCTCAACCGTTCCTTCGTTTGCCCGGAAAACTGAGGCTCTTCCAGCTTGACCGAAAGTATGTAACTACATCTCTCCCAGACATCCTCCGGTGCTAATTTTACCCCTCTGGGCAATAGGCTGCGAAAATCACAAAACTCCCGCACTGCATCGGTTAAGCCGGTCCGTAGTCCATTTACGTGGGTTCCTCCCTGAGCTGTAGGTACCAGGTTAACATAGCTTTCGGTGACCCCCTCACCACTTTCTTCCAACCACACAATCGCCCATTCCACCGCCTCGCTATGGCCTTCCAGAAACTGCATAAAGGGTTTTGTCGGGATGACTGGCACGTCAACTAATTGTTCAAGAAGGTAACCCTTCAGGCCCGTTTCATATTCCCAATGTTGTGTTTCATCGGAGTTTTCGTCTCGAAATGTAATTCGTAATCCAGGACACAGTACCGCCTTGGCTCGTAACAAATGTTTCAAGCTGGTACTGGAAATCTGAGCGGAATCGAAGTATTTTGCATTGGGCCAGAACCGTATAATGGTTCCGGTATTCTGCCTTCCGGTTTTACCAATCTCCGCTAATTCAGTCTGTTTTTCGCCGTTAGAAAAACTCATAGAATAAATTTTTCCGGCACGTTTAATTTCAACATCCAGACGACTGGAAAGTGCGTTGACAACAGATACTCCAACACCATGCAAACCGCCTGAGAAGCGATAATTCTTCCCGGAAAACTTTCCTCCAGCATGAAGACGGGTCATTATGACTTCAACTCCAGGCACCCCTTGTTCAGGATGAACATCCACCGGCATTCCTCGACCGTTGTCAGAAACTTCAACGCCACCATCACGCCCTAAAACCACCTCAATTTCCGAAGCGAAGCCTGAAATCGCTTCATCTACACTATTATCGATGACCTCTTGGACTAGATGATTAGGTCGTGTAGTATCTGTATACATTCCAGGACGTTTCCGCACCGGATCCAATCCACTCAGTACCTCTATGGAGGAGGCATCATAAACTTCACTCATAAACAGTCAATTCTTAATATCTATTAATCTAAATGGAGAGCAATTATACGTGTTCACTCTATTTTGACAATTATGGTGCTTCCGATTTATCGTACGCACTGACTAAACTGAAATGGGAAAACCCCCTAACTGTAGAAATAATGGCAAAAAAAAATACTCTGAATTTCGAAAAATCACTTGGTGAACTTGAGCAATTGGTAGAATCCATGGAGCAAGGTGACCTCTCCCTTGAGGAATCTTTAAAATCCTTTGAAAAAGGCATTCAACTGACGCGTTCTTGCCAAAAAGCTTTGCAAGAAGCTGAGCAAAAAGTCCAGATTCTATTAACTAAAGATGGCGAAAACACTTTATCCCCCTTAAAAAATGACTCCTGAAACCGATTTTAAAGAATTTATAAAAAGCTGCCAAATTCGAATTGATGCGGCTTTGGAAAAATGGCTCCCGCCAGAAAACAGATTACCAGAAAAACTGCACCGGGCGATGCGATATTCTGTTTTTAACGGAGGTAAGAGGATGCGTCCCATGTTGACCTACGCAACAGGCAAAGCCATAGGAATAGACATTAATAACCTGGATGGCGCTGCCTGTGCAGTCGAATTAATCCATGCCTATTCCCTGGTTCATGACGACCTTCCCGCCATGGACGATGATGACCTGCGAAGAGGTAAACCAACCTGCCACATTGTTTTCGACGAAGCGACTGCGATACTTGCTGGTGATGCATTACAGACACTTGCATTTACCGTATTGGCCAGTGATAAATACACCACATCCCCCGCTAAAAACCGAATTGAGATGTTCAAAACCTTAGCTGAGGCGAGCGGTTCCTATGGCATGGTAGGAGGACAAGCTATTGACCTTGATTCCGTTGGAAAAACCATTGATCTTCCTACTCTCGAAAATATGCACATCCATAAAACCGGCGCATTAATTCGCGCCAGTGTCCGACTCGCTGCTTTAACACCGGTGGACGTCGACGAGAATGTATTGACACGGCTCGATCACTACGCCAAGTGTATTGGCCTTTCATTTCAAATCCAGGACGACATTCTGGATGAAGAAAGCGACACTCAAACCCTGGGCAAAACCCAAGGTAAAGATCGCGATCACAATAAACCCAATTACCCCGCGCTTCTCGGACTGTCAGGGGCTAAGGAAAAAGCCTATGACCTTCATAAGGAAGCTCTCCATAGCCTCGAAATCTTGGGTAAAGAAGCCGATTTACTGAGAGCACTTTCTCTTTACATCATTCAGAGAAAAAATTGAGAGGGTTCAGCACAAAAAGGTATATACCTTTCGCTTTTGAAAATACTCCGTTTAGAGTGCGTCAGTTTTTGTGAAGGGTTAGGAGGCCTGTCCGAGAATAGAAAGCCTACTGCGGAAAAGCTGATTTTGGCCAGATTTTCCGATTATTTGCGTTAAAGAGCCTGCTATTCGCCTTAAATAATCAAAAAACCTGACTCAAAACAGCTTTCCCTCGCTACGGCTTCTATTTTCGGACAGCCTCCTAGTAGGTTTGAGTTTGGTAGACTTTGAACAGAATACATTATGTTATAAATATTTGTTAAATACAAATTTTGATTGACGGAGCGTGAAGAAGACACTGTATCGATTCATAGTAAACTTCAAAAATTAAACAACCATTTTGCCTTGAATCATAATCACACAGCTTGGTTTTGATTTGAGTTATTTTGTTAAATATTG
>JAZGGE010000142.1:0-6521 GCA_036480195.1 Methylococcales bacterium | reverse complement strand
GAAGGCATGGACGAGTTTCTTTTCGAACTGACCCGAGAAGAATTCCTCCAGTTTTTTTTTGAAGATCTCGAACTGCCCAATTTGGTGAAAACCAAACTGGCATCTATTACTGAAACAAAAAAAGTTCGAGCCGGCCACAGCAGCGACGGAATTCCAACCAACATTAATGTGATTCGCTCGTTAAGGGGCGCAATGGGACGGCGTATCGCCTTACGTTCACCCTACAAAAGCAGGATACAAGAAGCTGAGCAGGAACTGATCGATTTGCTCAAACGCCATAATGAAACGGATGCGGTGATTACGGCATTGCGTGAAGAAATCGAAGAATTAAAGAAAAAGATTGCCCGCATCCCGTTTATTGATACCTTCGATTTGCGTTATGACAACCGTATAGACCACCCCAAGCCCACCACTCAAGCAGTAATGTTCTGCGTCATGGATGTCTCAGGTTCCATGGGCTTTGAAGAAAAGGATATGGCGAAACGATTCTTTATGTTGCTGTATCTTTTTCTAACCCGAACCTACGAAAAGATCCAGGTGGTTTTTATTTCGCATCATACAGTCGCTAGTGAAGTGGATGAAGAAACTTTCTTTTATTCCAGGGAAACCGGTGGCACAGTTGTTTCCAGCGCGCTGGACTTGATGAGCAAGATTATCCAGGATCGATATCCCACTTCAGAATGGAATATCTATGGGGCACAGGCGTCGGATGGAGATAACTGGGATGATGACTCAATCACCTGTAAAAAAATTCTGTCAGAACAGATCATGCCTTATCTGCAGTATTATGCCTATATTGAGATTACTGAAGACCGGCATCAGAATTTGTGGCAGGAATATCTCGCTCTGGCAGATGCATGGCCAAACTTTGCTATGCAACGTATTGAGACTATAGCCGATATTTATCCCGTTTTCTGCGAACTTTTTCAAAAGCAAAGCGAATGAGCCGGAAACCTATTTCAGAAACATCCGAATGGACCTTCGAGTTGATCGAAAAATACCGTCAGGAAATTGAACGGGTTGCGGAGGGTTTTGGCCTGGAAACCTATCCAGTGCAACTCGAAATTATTACTGCCGAACAAATGATGGATGCCTATTCCTCCGTAGGGATGCCCATAGGCTATACCCATTGGTCTTTTGGCAAGGAATTCGTTAGTAACGAAAAGCGTTACCAAAGGGGGCAAATGGGGTTGGCTTATGAGATTGTGATCAATTCGAATCCTTGCATTGCCTATTTGATGGAAGAAAACAGCATGCCAATGCAAGCACTCGTGATAGCTCATGCTGCCTTTGGACATAATTCATTTTTTAAGAATAATTATTTATTTAAAACCTGGACAAGCGCGGACTCGATCATTGATTACCTGTTATTTGCAAAAAAGTATATTGCCGAGTGTGAAGAACACTACGGTGAAGAGGAGGTTGAAGCATTTCTTGATTCCTGCCATGCAGTAAAGAATTTTGGCGTTGACCGATACAAACGCCCCGCCAAGTTGTCTCTGCAGGAAGAACAGGCTCGACAAAAAGATCGGGAAGCGCATCTTCAATCCCAGGTTAATGAATTGTGGAAGACCATACCTGTTAAAGAGGACCAGAACGAAGAGGCTAAGAAAAACCGCTATCCTGTGGAACCTGAAGAGAATATTCTTTATTTTATTGAAAAGAATGCACCCTTGTTGGAACCTTGGCAGCGTGAAATCGTACGCATCGTTCGAAAGATTGCCCAATACTTCTACCCACAGCGCCAAACCCAGGTTATGAATGAAGGGTGGGCAACCTTTTGGCACTACACGATTTTGAATACGCTCTACGACGAAGGGCTGGTGACCGATGGTTTTATCATTGAATTTTTGCAATCCCATACTAATGTCGTTTATCAACCGCCCTTTGACAGTGATTACTATACTGGCATAAATCCCTACGCACTGGGATTTGCCATGATGACAGATATTCGCAGAATTTGTGAAAAACCCACCGATGAGGATAAGTATTGGTTCTCGGACATCGCAGGCAGCGACTGGGTTAAGACGCTGCATTTCGCTATGCAAAACTTTAAAGACGAAAGTTTTATCAGCCAATATTTGTCACCGAAGATTATTCGGGACTTTAAGCTCTTTTCCATCCTGGATGATGATAGGGAAAAACAAATTGAGGTCACCTCGATTCATAGCGAGGAGAGTTATCAATACATCCGACAGTCACTATCTGAGCAATATAATCTGGGCAGTATTGAACCCAATATTCAGGTGTATAGTGTAGACCGTAAGGGCGATCGTTCTCTTGTCTTACGCCATACTCAGTATCACCGTATGTCTTTGGATGAAAGTGCCAATGAAGTGATTAAACACGTTGCGCGGTTGTGGGGCTTTAATATTCGTCTGGAAACTGTTGCCGAGGATGGATCTGTAGTTGATACTATTGAATGTGGGAAATAGACGAATAATAGACTATAACCTGGATCCGTGAATTCATGACGACACAAGAGTACTAGGGGTGAAGATAAGATATTTTGATTCCACTGTGAAACCACTGTCTTGCACTCTGCATCCGTTATGGACTCACGGATCCAGGTATAAATAACTCCCTATTTTGCTTGTCTTTTTACCTGCCTTCGGCGTTGCAACTTCGTTTATATAGCTCGCTATGCGCCCTGCGTTGCGAATTGTCTAATAAATATTATTTTCTTTCTGTAAAGTTTTTAGTGAATATTGCCAGTGCCCTAATGAAATCAACGAAACTTCGTTTTTTCCGATAGAGTGGGTAATCGTAAACAGCCTTTAGATCGTCGAGTGTAAGATTGGCTTGAAGAAAATTATTTAATGTCTCTATAGTTCGTTCTGGATATAACAATAGGTCATCAAAATTTATTCGAATGAATTCTTTCTTATTCTCGTAAAAAAAGTTTGTTATTCTGTTATTAATGTAATCATTGCTATTTTTTACATATCTGAATGTCTCTATTTTACGTCTTAGATTTACAGATATCCATCGTTGTAATAGACTCCTATCTAAGAGAATATACTTAATATTGTTATCAAGAATTTTATTCCAAAATAATATTGTCACCCATAGTCGAGGATCCTTCCAAATCCAGGGGGATTTATCTCCACAATGTTTCAAAAACGAGAAATATTCATCAATATTTAAATGATTGTCAAGGGAGTCAATTTTTGTAATGGCATCATGGTCAATATTATTAGTGTAGTCACCATTGTAGTTAGAATTATCTAAGAGGAGCCTGTTCAATCGGACGAGTTCGATATTTTCATGCGTGTCATAGTCGAACTTTTTATATGTTTCATCACTAATCCAGTAGCCAGCTCTGGAAATAAGGTTTGCTAAAACAGAACTTCCAGATAATCCACTGGTTAAAATTATCACATTGTTTTTCATTGGCTTACTTTTCTCACCGATCTTGTTTCATATTCATTTTTTAATCGTTTTGACGAAAATTTGAACGTTTCCATTTCTGGAATATTCTGTAATTATATATCCGAATCAATGTTGTGATTGATTCGTTGTTTTAGAAAAAGCACGTTTGTGTAGAGAGAAGTGATCCACTTCTGGCTGTTTGGGCTGAGGAAAGGAGGTAGGGCGCCATGGTAAGTGTTGACTTGATGAAGATGGTGACCCTAGACGTTACACGAATTGTCATACGAACTCGTATAAGAAGAAAGATACGAATACGATCCCTTATTATCGCGTCTCCTGTTGTGTAATATCTTGCGCTGGCGTACTATATGGCTTACACGCTGGGTCGGATTCGCTGGCATGTATATAAAATAAAATAGCAATTAGCTGAAGAAGTACGAAAAAATTAAATTTTAAATAAATGAGGGGAGAGGAATGAGGAACGATTGTTTTTTTCGGCAAGGTAAATCCGTGCCAAGTGGTGCGGTTGGGATAGGGGTTATATTCATACTGCTAAACTGGATAGTAGTGCCTTTGGCACAAGGACGCGATATACCAGCCAGAAAAGTCCAGAGAATAGAAGGTACAGGGTTGAAGGCATTGGAAATATCGAACCTCGTGGGGTTGTTGGCTTCACCTACGAGTGGAGAGTTTTTTATTCTTGATAGGCCTCAGGTGGGGGTTAACGCAGCAAACGAAATTGAAATCAAAAACTTCAATCTGGATCAAGGTACAGTATCACCAAATACCTTTCTACTAGAGGGTATTGCAGACCCCATTAACACAGTTTTCGATAAGAAATATCGCCGGATTGTCGGGCTTCGTGCTGACAACGAGCGAATGATCGAAGTCAGCGTAGATGCTGAGGGAGTCATTGGACAAACATCCACTGAAACAGACATATCAAGTGTAGTAACCTTGCGAAATCCCCAGGGTATAACTACCAATCCAGAAACGGGCGTTCTGTATATTCTGGATTCTGGGAAAATCGTAGGGGTAGAACCCGAGGAAAATAGCGGAGAATTTGCCGTCAGCCGGGGAAGTGAGATAACGCTGCCAACGGAAACAGGTCGGCCAAATGAGCACCGTGGAATAGCTTTCAATCCAAGCAACAAACTTCTTTACATTTTTAATCCTGTTCAAAAGAAGCTATACAGCATTACTACAAGCGGGGTGTTGATAAATACCCATAATTTATCAGATTTCGGTTTCTCGAGTAGCGGAGCAATCGTCTTTGCGGCGAGCGGAGACAGTACCGACGGTTCTGGACAACTGAGCATCTACGTTGTCGATCAAGGCGCAATCAATAGCAGTCAGCAGGTAGTTGAAATTTCATTGAGGCTTCCCATTAGCAATCGGGCAGCTCCTGTTGAAACAGTTACAGCAAAACTGGTGCAGGTTATCGACACATCACGGTTTGTTAATCCAAACTCTCCGCCGGCAATCTTGGCAAGTTCTGACCCATCGGGAATAACCTATGTGCCAAATCGGGATATCCTATGGATTGATGATGGTGAAGTTGAGGAGGTGACTGGGGCACCATCCAATCGATTCAATGTGTTTGAGGTAGATTATTCTTCGGGTGCGCTGGTTGCTGCCCGGTCAACAAGAGAAAATGATCCCCAGGGGGCAGATTTTTCCGATGAACCCGTAGGGGCTTCAGCAATCAACTTCGTCGGCTCGAACCAATATATGTATATAACGGATGACGATCTGAACACTGCGGAAGGGGGCCGCCAGATTTGGGAGGTTCATCCAGGATCCGATGGGCTTTATGGCACAAGTGATGACACCCCTGTATTAGCTCGCATTACCAACCGTTTTGGTAGTAACGATCCAGAAGGCATCGATATCGGGGAAGTAGCTCCTGGGCAGAAGACCCTTTTTGTTGCCGACGGAACGGATAACGAGATCTATAAGATAGCGTTGGGTTCCAACCAGAGGCTTGACGAGAGCGACCCCGTTAGCTCATTCGATACCAACAGATCTAGATTATACGACCCCGAAGGTGTTGCATTCAACAGAGATACAGGTACAGTGTTTGCCATCGGTCGTCCGGCTCACAGCCTGTTCGAATTCAACGTGAATGGAAAACTCTTGCGAAAATACAGTCTTCCGGCTGCTGCTAAACTGGTCAGCCCAGCGGGATTGGCTTTCGCGCCGAGCAGCCTCAATTCAGCGGAAACGCACATCTATGTTGTCGATCGGGGAATCGACAATCGAGATGATTCCAATGAGAATGACGGTTTGGTTTTCGAATTCGATATTACGCCCAATGGGGGAAGTAACCAGGATCCAGTGGCAATTGACGATAGCGTGACAACGCCACTAAATACGCCTGCCACAGGTAATGTGCTTAATGGAACGTTGAGCAGTGGGTCATCGGATCAAGATCCGGATGGAGATTCTATTGAGGTGACCGCAAATACTACTCCAAGTAATGGTGTTCTATCATCGGGAGTTACGTCAAACGGCGCTTTTACTTATACTCCAAATTTGGATTTTGTCGGCTCAGATTCATTTAACTACACGATTTCAGAGGATAATGGCGGTACTGCGACGGCATCGGTGGATATTTCTGTTGTTGCTTCCAGGGTGGGTACCATTGATCCCACAAATCCCACAAATCCCACAAATCCCATCGGTGGGGCGACTTCCATCGAGGTTGGTATTGCTACCGCATCTGATGATGCCGAGGAGCATGTTGACAGGAACGGTTCTGTGAATTCAGGAAGTGGAGATATCGATCTCACCCGGAGTGGTGGCGGTGCACAGATAAGTGGTCTGCGATTTCTTCCGTCTATTCCGCAAGGAGCAACTATTCAAAAAGCCTATATACAGTTCACTGCAGATGAGACCGGATCCGGGAATATAGTATTGGCCCTAAGAGGTCAGGGTGCTGATAATGCGCCGACCTTTACTGCGGCGAGTGGCAATGTTTCGTCCAGGACGATGACCCGTGCTTCGGTATCCTGGAGTCCTGGCGCTTGGAGCCAAGGTGATGCGGGTCTTGATCAGCGAACAGCTAATATAGGTTCGATTATCCAGGAAATTGTCAATCGTCCGGGATGGGCGCCTGGCAACGGGCTTGTGGTTATTATCAAAAGTAG
>JAZGGE010000141.1:0-20291 GCA_036480195.1 Methylococcales bacterium | reverse complement strand
ACACGCTTATCCGTTGCCCGAATAGAAAAGTGCATCCAGGTCAGAGAGATCATGATGATCACAAACAACAACATAAAGCAGCTCGTCCAAATCCCGATAAGATCATTCATAACCCCGAAGGTTATCGGCAATATGAATCCGCCCAGCCCTCCGATCATGCCAACCAAACCACCAACAGATCCCACATTATCAGGATAGTAAACCGGTATATGCTTATAGACTGCCGCTTTGCCTAGAGACATAAAAAAACCTAGCAAGATGGTTAATATAACGAACGGTATCAACGGCATTGCGATAGTGAACCGGATGGGTCCCTCTATGCCATGTACGTTGTAGTCGGTCGCTGGATAAGATAAAAGAAAAACACAAGCAATGCTTCCAAGAAAAGTCCAATACATAACTGTTCTGGCTCCCCATTTATCAGACAACCAACCGCCAAGCGCCCTGAATAGACTACCGGGCAATGCGTAGGCAGCCGCCAACATCCCGGCTGTCTGGATTTCCAGACCGTAGACCCCCATGTAATAGCGAGGAAGCCAGAGAGCCAAAGCGACATACGCTCCAAACACGAAGAAATAGTAGGTTGCAAACCGCCAAACCTGCAAGTTTTTCAATGGTGCTAACTGCATCAGGGCTGGCCTGACCTTTTCGCCTTTTTCACGCCTGAGCCTTGTTGCCGGATCAACTTCCGTAGAAAACCAGAAAATGATTGCTATGATGACGAGAATGACAGCGTATATTTGCGCGACTTTCTCCCAACCGAAGGCGATTAGAAGAAAAGGCGCGCCAAAGTTGGTAATCGCCGCCCCAACATTTCCCATTCCGAAAATACCTAACGCCGTACCTTGGCGTTCTTTCTCATACCATCGGGATACGTAGGCAATCCCTACAGCAAAAGAACCACCTGCCAGTCCTACTCCTAAAGCGGCGAGCAGGAACATAGGGTAGGTTTCTACCGTGGAAAGAAGCCAAACCGCAACAGCGGTTGTTAACATCAAGACAAAATAGACAATGCGGCCACCATATTGATCGGTCCAAATACCCAAGAAAATTCGGCTCAATGATCCGGTCAATATCGGTGTCGCAACCAGCAGACCAAACTCACTATCGTTCAACCCCAGATTTTGCTTGATCTTGATTCCAATTATGGAAAAAATCGTCCACACCGCGAAACAGACTGTAAAGGCTACCGTACTGACAGCCAGTGCTTTGGTTTGCGCCCCCTTGGTTACTCCATCTAACTCATTCAAAACATACCCTCCCGCTAGGTTAATACCATAATTTTTATATGGTATTATACTCCTAATTTACATTGGGTTGGAGGTTAACTTAATGGACGATTCTTGCGGGTAAAAGACTGGTACTCAATCTAAATACAGGATGTTGCAAAACTATGGACGATTGCAGATTTTAAAATTTTACCCGTTAGGTTGGCGAATTCAAATCTCCACATCCACCCCAACCGGACAATGATCCGAGCCCATAATATCCGGTAAGATGAAAGCATCATTGACCTTGTTTCGGATGGCATTGCTCGCTAATACATAGTCAATCCGCCAACCAATATTTTTAGCCCGGGCACCAGCGCGATAACTCCACCAACTGTAGGCCACAGTATCCGGATATTGACAACGGAAGGTATCCACTAGCCCATTGTCCAAAAACCGGCTAAGCCCATCAATCTCGACCTGGGTATAACCGGCGGATTTATTGTAGTTCGCTTTAGGGCGGGCAATATCAATTTCCTGGTGGGCAACATTGAAATCGCCGCAGGCGATCACTGGCTTTTGCCCTTCGAGCTTTTTAATAAAAGTATAAAACGCTTCATCCCAACTTGACCGATAATCAAGCCGAACTAAGCCTTGCCCGGAATTAGGCACATAAACACCTACCAAATAAAACTGATCAAACTCGGCGGTTATCACACGACCTTCCTGATCATGCTCTTCCATACCGATACCATTCAGCACTTGAATAGGCAATTCCCGGGTAAGCAGGGCTACACCGGAATAGCCCTTCCTGACCGCTGAATTGGAATAGATTTGATAATCATCTATCGCAGCCAATGCTTCACTTACCTGGTCAGTTTGTGCCTTGGTTTCTTGTACGCAGACGATATCCGCATCGAAATCACGGAGTATATCCTCGAAACCTTTTTTTTGAACTGCTCTGATTCCGTTGACATTCCAGGAAATAATTTTCATTTCTTCTCACTAAATTATAGCGAAAACCCCCTATTCCTTTGAAAATATAAGGTTAAAACTAATCGGAACAGTGCTCTTTATAGTTTTCAACTTAGCTATTTTCCGGAGTTTTTTGAGTCCTTGGAGCAAGCCAAAATCAGCAAGAGAAACAACGACTGGCTCAACATCCTGTACCACAATATCCCCACTTTTAAGCTTGGTTACACTTAGATTAGCGTCTATTTCTTTGCTTGATCCGTGCAAGGCCAATGATACCTGTGTTGATATGACTCGGGTTTGATCTGTTGGTAAGGCCTGAAACTCGTTAGGTTTGATTGCTACCGATATCTCTGCCGTTGGGAATTTTACTATTTCGAATAGCGATTCTCGCATCCTTTCGTCACGAGCGGGTATTTTCGTATCGACACTGGAAAGGTCTATTTTTAGAACAGCTTTACCTTCATTGGATAGTTCTCCAGATAGCTTCCCAAAGGTATGGGATTCTGTTTTACAGGTATTTTTTGTGCTGACGAAAGATATCCTTGATGCTTGGTTGTTTAGTATCCAATCCGCCAAGGCGGACTGATTGAATAGAATAAATAGTATTCCGAATGTTATTTTCTTCACGATACGTTCTCCAAAATTAATATTTTTAAATTCATGTCTCAGAATAACATCTAACGACGCTGCACGGCCAACCGCAGGCGTTGCTTCGCAGATTCCAGCCAACCCAATACGTAAGCCGCACCGCCCAACGCAACAGCATCAACAAGGCAATACCAAGCAGCAACACCGCTAGGCGGATTTCCTTGAGGGAGACTGAGCACCGGATCGATAACAACCCAGCGCCAGGTTCCCCAATGTGTACCAAGTATTTCCAGCCAAGTGGTAATAAAGAAAGCTGCCAGATAAACCAATGGCGAACGGCCAACAAAGACGAAGATAAAAAACACGGTAAACAGCAAGGCACCCACCGCATCACCACGCGCTGCGATAGTTATTCCGTAAACAGACCAAAGAGTCCCTGTAACGAGAACAACTGCAGTAATCGCTGTCTTATTTCGAGAAAAGAAAGGCGTTCTGGCCATTGCCACAGCAGTAAGATAAACCATACCATGCCCCGGGGGAACATATGCGGGTACATTATCAAACCGATAAATGTATCCCCCCATAAATGGCGAAGCGAAGTGTTCCCCGATAGTCGCGAATGCAATAGCGATGGCAACCTGAATCCTTACTGCCTTGGTTTCCCCCGACAATTGCCAAAGCAATATAACCCACGCACAAATTGCAAGATTTCTCTGCCCTTCAAGGGTCGCATTGGAATCAAGAAAAAGGGCAAGCGCAACGCAGGAATATGTAATCCCGGATATGACGAATTCTCGGGAGCAACGGGGCTCCAAATAACGAGCTGTTCTTTCAGCTACATCAAAAAAAGCAGAGTACCTATGGAAACTCTCTACCATGGTACGATGGAAATACTGAGCCAAGGGATACAGATTGATACGATATCTTGATGCCGGCCAAAAAATTATCCAAAGCATAGCCACAAAATACAGAACTTCCGCAGACAAACCACCGACTCCAGAGAAGATTGTTCGTATAGCGTAGGCGACACTGCTTATGAGAATGAAAATCAACAACAAAGAAAACGGGGGGATATAGCTTTTCCAGCCCTTTCCAGGCAAAGGAATTGGAGATTCCTCAGCTTGGCTCGATTCACTACGAGCGTCACTTGAATTTGCAGATGTTGGCTGATTTCTTGATGACATAGATGCTGCCATTGTAAGGCACGACTGGAAGGCTGTCCGAAAACAATCCTATTAATCCTCGGATTATCACAGACTTTTCTCAAGCAAGCTACCCGAATATTCCGATATTTAACTTTGCCTATGAGGTTACGTCACTCACTAATACCTGGATCCGTGAGTCCAAGGCGATTACAGAGTGCAAGATATTGGTTTCACAGCGGAATCAAAAAATCTTAGTTTCACCCATCGGTTAAGCGGGCATTTTTTGAACCGCTATGGGATCAAGAGCTTGTACTCTGTCTCCACCTTGGACTCACGGATCCAGGTAATAGATAGAGATGCTAAAAAAAGGAGTTGGCCGATAAGCCGGGTTCTGTCGAGGACAGTCATTCATCTGTAACACACGTCACCGTATGCTTCTAGCGACCTACCCGGGAGCCATGCGGACCACATGTCAGGCTATGCCTTTGCTCCCCTATTTGGTCTTGCTCCGAGTGGGGTTTACCTTGCCGTTGCTGTTACCAGCAACGCGGTGTGCTCTTACCACACCATTTCACCCTTACCTTACCGCGAAACTGCAGTCTGGCGGTTTATTTTCTGCTGCACTTTCCGTAAGCTTTCGCCTCCCAGGCGTTACCTGGCACCCTGTCCTACGGAGCCCGGACTTTCCTCTCCCCTAAACACTTATATTAATATCGGGAAGCGACTGCCTAGCCAACTCCGTCTCTAGAATATACGCAATTAGCCACTGATGCCAGACATTCCGAAAAACTCTCGCATTGATGTCTTCATCGAACTAACAACCTAGTCAGCATATCCTGTCAGGATATTTTACAATAGCGATTCAACAATTCAAGGAAATGACTACAAAGCAATACAAGTTAACAAATATAATTACAATGGCTCTATTTTTGCATTGTAATTCTAACTTTACACTGTTCAACACCGGTTAACATAATGAGAATCCGCCCCTCTTTCTTTTTCCCCAGCAAAACTCACCTCACAGTGTATAGACGTCTTATAGAAAGCATCCAACAACCCGTACAACTCATCCTTCTTTGCGGTCCATCCGGTAGTGGCAAAACAGTTATTGTAAAAAAAACTATAAAAAATTTAAGCAGTCATATCGAATTTCTACTTTTTAGCAACCAACCAGTTTACTCCGATACTAAGGAAGCAATTGAAAAGCTCATAGCGGGTACGCCAGCACAACACAAAGATACCAGTAACCCAACAATATTGAGTTTTTCAAAAAAGATGAAAACCGTTGACATACGTGACATTCAAGCGATTACGAAACAATATATCAATAGACAACCCCATCCTGGTGTCATGGAAACCGAAACAGACCCACAAGAAAACAAGCGTAAAACCATCTTGCATCGCAATGTTGTCTTGTTCTTCGATGATATACGGAGGATTGAAACCGAACAGATCAATAACCTTCTGCAACTTACACAAAATGTAGGGAAAGACATCAACATCCAGTTCGTCATCAATTGTACTCCACAACAGGAATCACAATTAAGAGATTCAATAGACAACATCCAGCTTATAACACTACACTTGTCAGCATTCACCGACGATGAAACAAAATCTTACATAAATTTGTATCTCGAAAAATCCAAGAATAGAAATCCCGAAAGTATCACCAATAAAGCAATTGAAGAAATTGTCACTATCGCCAAAGGGATTCCAGGGGCAATCAATACGTTGCTCCGTACGACCTTGGCAACCACAGGTCTGGACTAAAAAATAGCCAATCCTATCCCTCCTTACTGTAGGAAAAATAGGAACCCAAAAGGTCATATATACCTCTCGCGCCCAAGAATACCCCTTTTCAGCGCACATCTTTTCGCAACGTACATCATTGTAGAATCTTGAAAGAGATGAGTTAAGCGGGTATTTCTTGAACCGCTGTGGAAACACAAGAGCTTGTACTCTGTGTCGTCATGGACTCACGGATCCAGGTTTAATTTTTTCATATCCTGACTGTACTTGGATAGACTCTTGAGGCTTAGGGATTTTTATCAAGAAAATTTCTGCTTTTTTGGGAGCGAAGAGGTAAAGCCATGAGTTCTTGTGCTCCACTTCGTATCCTTCCTCCATCGAAAGATCCAGAAGGTTTTTGATAATCATCTTGTTAACATTGCGGTGGCCAACCACTAGTACATGACCCGAAGTTGCAACGGTATCCATGATACTTTTCACCAGATTTCGGACGCGCTTGTCTACCATTATGAGACTTTCTCCACCACCAGGAAGAGCTATGTTTACCTCGTCATTTAAAAATGACTGATAACAATTTCTTGAAAATTCGTCAGAAAATTGTTCTTTATGCTGCCCTTCGAAAATGCCTAATTTCACTTCGTTGAGTTCGGGCTTTTTTTCGAGTTGCATGTTTTTTTCAATGCTGATGGGCATCGCCGTCTGTATTGTTCTTTGAAGCGTACTACAAACTATTCGATTTAGAGAAACCGGATTTAACAAAAAGAACAGGTTTTTCCTTTGCTCAAATCCGGTGAAATTCAGAGGCCGATCCTGGTGCCCCTGAATAATCTTCATTGCATTCCAATCAGTCTCCCCATGTCGAGCTAACAGAAGACAATTTTCATTGAGTTCAGTCAAAAAATCTTGTAATGAAGAATAGTTTCGTTTTGCCTTTTTATGACCAACTGTCAATTTGATGCCTTGTTGCTTACGAATTGTTCGCTATGGGAAGCGTGGATATCTTCCACATTCGGAATATGAAATTGATTCCGAGCAAAAAAGATAGCACCATAACCAACCACGCAATAATCGCAACTTGGCCGGTGAAGGCGTAAAGCAAAATTGCCACAGAAAGGTATAAGAAGCGCGTATCACTTCCCGCACAAAGCCAGCTGAACACACCCTCGTGCTCGTTCTTTGGATAATTTGTATGGTACACAGAACGAAATTTCTCAGAAGATGCTGTAATGAGATAAACCATGCCAATATAACAAAAAAATAGGGTACCCCACGAGCGGTCGCTGGACATCGAATAAAATACCCCGGCAAAAATTAGAAATTCAGCTGACCGATCAGTCATCGTGTCATAAAAATCACCCAACTGACTGGGCATTTTCGTCAACCGCGCAATTTCACCATCAACACAGGACCACAAACCAAATACCTGAATCAAAATTACGCCTAAAAGATAGTAGCCTTGGGATAAGCTCCCTGCAGCAAGAACGGCAAACAGCATATCAATCCCTGTAGCGGCATTGGCAGTAATCCCCTTCCGTACGCAGAATAGCGTTATATAGAGGGATATTCTACGTTGAACAACATAGCAGTACATACCATCACTGGCTTTTTTTGCAAGGTTTGGGTATCTAGCATTCCGGTTTAACGTATTGCCTTCAGTCGTTTGGCCGTTGGCACTATCTTGTTGTTTTAACACTTTATGTTTCAATGAGAATTTCACTTATTAAAATATATTATGTGCTCAGTCATACCTTCCAGACAAAATCCGGAAAGAACACGCTGAAAAGCTTTATGGATTCTCTTTCAAATAGGCCAAAACATCTTCCAAAGGGAATTTCGTTGTGGGAAATCCTGTGGGCTTGTATTGCCGATGATCCAGATTGTGGAGCACGCAAATCTCCATACAATCACTACCGTAATACTGTTTTACGATCTCTTCTGAAAGCCGGGGAACACTCACCGTAAAATCCAGAAAGGCTCTTCTTTTCAATGGGAAAAAATCTTCAATGGAATAAGAAAAATCTTCAGGCGGTAATGTCATGATGTGGTTACTGATATCAGGCTCCCAAACGCCTAACCATGGAAATTTCCATGACTGTCCAGGAATAGAAAGCCCCTTTTCGGCATGAATGCGGTATCCACACCGCCTTTCAGCCCCCTTTAACGTACGCATATCGTCATAGACAATATACCCTCTATTCTCCAGCGGTAGCCGACATTTTTTTTCGAATTTATCGGTATCGAAAATAATGATGTCCAAATCATCATCCCATGGAATCAAACCATCATGGCGCAATAAGCCAAGGAGCGTGCCAAACATGACACAATAATCCACACCTTCAGCAAATAAAACCTCATCCATATCTCTCAGGTGCTGTATCGCAAGTTCAGTTTCTTTAAAGAAACCCGTTTCTTTAAAGAAGTGAAGTTCGTCTTCTTTTTGGGTTGTATCCATCAAATTCTCTTTGTCCTGTTTGTACGACGATGGGCGTATGAGTACGCAAGAATATTGCGAAAATCATCGGGTTTTAGTAGCTAATATCTCACCTAATACGTTCACCAAGTGTTTATTTTCATCCTGTGTTCGACTGGCTATACGTACATAGCGGTCAGATTCTGGCATACTTTTCCCTTTGCAATGTTTAATATAAATATTGTGATCAACGAACAACGTTTTTGCGACCTCAGGGCCAGACAGCGATTGATCAGGAAGGTGGCAGAAAATAAAATTAGCATCGGGTTTATAGACAAGCAACCCATCGATTGAGCAAAGATCCTGATAAAACTGATCCCGATCTTGCCGTACTTGATCGCAACTTGACGCAAATTCTTCGCGGTATTCAGGAGCCATCTTCAAAAAAGTTTCAGCGAAACCATTCAAGTTCCAAATAGAAACGCCGGCACGAACCTTATCAGCAAAAACCGTGTTGGCCGTGAGCATATAGCCGATACGCAGGCCACAAATCCCATAAGCCTTACTCATGCTTTTAAAAATCGCCAGGTTTGGATACAACTCAATCTCCCTTCCCAGCGTTTCCTGCTCGTGATTGCCAGCAAAATCGATAAAGGATTCATCGACGATAAGCATACAGTCGTGTTCAGCCAGTTTTTTCACCAGACGAATAAGATCATCCTTTGGTACCAACAATGAAGTCGGATTGTTTGGCGTCACCACGATTGCAACATCGGCCTTGTAGCGAACCGCCTCCGCAATAAACTTATCTACGTCGAGTTGGAAAGATGGGGTATCAAGTGCAAACTCGACAACAGTTTCTGCTGGAGCTGCATTGACGTACTCATTAAAAGAGGGCACAGGTACAATCAGCTTTTTCGCAACATGCCCAGAAACGATTTTGATTAGTTCCGCCGCCCCATTTCCCACTACAATACGTTCGGGTGGCTGATCAATCAAGTCACCCACCCAGCCAGCCAGCGTGCTTTGGGCAACAGGATAGTTTAAAACGAGCTCATGAATTTGACTTTTAAGTAGCTCAAAAAATCGTTCTGGTGGAAAATGAAGATTATAAAGGTAGGCATGATCAATGAAACCGTAGCGCCAGTAACCTCCATGGGCAGTTGCTAACGCCTCATATTGCTGTTCTCTGGAAACTTGCTCATGAGCGGCTTGATCTTGATGGTTCATTACTTAAATTTTTACCTAACAGACTATACCCAACACTGTTAATGCTCTGAACAGTCTCCTGTCAATACACACCTCAGTACTGATATAAAAATAAATAGGGGAAAGTAATCGCTCTATACGGCAATTACTACACTATACCTGGATCCGTGAGTCCATGGCGGATACAGAGTGCAAGATATTGGTTTCACAGTGGAATCAAAAAATCTTAGCTTCACCCATCGGTTAAGTGGGCATTTTTTGAACCGCTGTGGAAACAAGAGCTTGTGCTATGTGCCGTCATAGACTCACGGATCCAGGCTATAATCAGGAAATTCCTAAGGATCCGTCACCAAGGACTGACGCCAAGGCTCAATAGCTATTACCTGTGGAGAATGAGGGAATATCAACTCAGCCTGATGCAAATCAGCCATGGTATCAATCTCATACCAGCGATCAACATCAAATAAGACCGCATCAAATTTAAGCGTTCCATCGGTCACCATGTCGGCAAATACCGCTTCATAATACTCATCCACACGCTTATCTACTATATAACGATCTAACCGGGCTATTACCCTTTGCCAAGTTTGCAAAGACAGGCTATAGATGTTAACCGTTTTGTATTGCTGGGGGCTTTCATTGTTGCCACCTTTGATATGGAATGCTGTCACGCCTTTCCCAGCATTGAGTTCAACCGTTGTTCCATTCATCCAGGGCAGGAGTCGGGAAACTGCAATTTTATCCGGTGTTAACATTTCCCTTAACAAGTATCCTTCAAAAACCAAGTCGCTCTCTATCAGCACAAAAGGTTCCTGGATTAATTGCCGAGCCAGCCACAGGGAATAGATATTGTTAGTTGACTGATAAACGGGATTAAAAATGAAATCAACTTGTATATCGGCCGCATTTTTTTGAAGAAATTCGCGGACACAATGATCCAGATATCCTGTAACCACGATTAACCGGTTAATACCCTGCGAGCGGAGACTATCGATCAACCGTCCTAGAATAGGTTTTCCACCAACCTCGGTAAGGCACTTTGGCGCATTGAGGGTTAGTGGGCGAAGGCGTGATCCAGTGCCAGCGGCTAAAAGCAGTGCGGTCGTAACGCGTGTAATGTGGGGCACGATAGAATCCCCAAATACACCATCTTTAAAACGTGTCGCCACCTTAAATTTATTCACGCGGTTGTCTTCCTCCTGTTATTTTCATGCAATAAAAGAACTCTGCACGGTAAAATATAGCGTTGCTCTATTCGATATCAGAACACACCCCCTGTTGGATCGCGTTTTCTAGTTAGATGGCCTATTTCTACGGCCTTAGATACTACCGGGAGTCAAGCCCGACGGTAAAGCGGATCAACTGAAAAAATACTGCCCACGTATTTTCCAACTAATTAACCGTGTCATTCCTATGACAGGTTAACCTTATCATTCCTATGACAGGAGGTTGTCCAAGAATAGAAGCCGTAGCAAGACAAAACCATTCACTTTTGGTTTGCTGCTCAAAAAAGCGGGATCATAAAGTGACTCTCCTCAGATAAGAACATATCTGTGGAGGGCTGGGAAACATTGATTTAGGTAAAACAGCAAGCTCACGGACATATGCGAAACTATGCAACAATTCCGTGAGTGTAGAGATAATACAAGCTATTTCTCCTAAAGTCCACGCATTCTTGGGAACATGAACCGTGGCGCGGATCCTTGAGTGTTACAACCAAGTGTTCACCAATCGCGTCACTAACAACAAGCCATCTCTCTACTATTAACGCAACGCTTAAAGTCCGCCAGGACTATATCCAGAACACCTGATCTCACAGAATCTGCTTAATATTTTCTAGGAAATAGCCGCAGCAACCCTACCCTCTTTCTTCGACCATCCTTAGCGCCGCATCATAAACGGTTTTTTTTCTGAGTCCATGAACCTTGGTGGCAATATTCACCGCACTTTTCAAAGAACACTCATCCAGCAACGCAGCCAATAACTTTTCCTCGTGCTCTTTCAACGGTTCAGAACGGTCGCTGACTTCTCGCCCTTGCAACAAAACAACGAATTCCCCTTTCCTCATATAGGGATCATTAAATACCTCTAACACGTTACCCAACGTCACGCTGACAACGGTTTCATAGGTTTTAGTCAACTCCCTTGCAATAGTTATATGCCGCTCCCCTGGAAAGACAATTTGCATATCACTTAGACAGGCCTCGATCCGGTGGCATGCCTCATAGTAGATTAACGTTCCGAAATACTCTAGTGCCCGCCCAAAATACGTCCTTCTGGCCATTGACGTCCGAGGTGGAAACCCCTCAAACACAAAGTGATCGGTCGCCAGTCCTGACACGGATAATGCTGCCACAAGCGCACAAGGCCCAGGCACCGGTTTGACTGCAATCCCTTCTTTACGAGCAATACGCACCAACGAAAAACCGGGATCGCTAATCAATGGGGTGCCCGCATCAGAAATTATCGCTATGGATTCTCCAGCGGAAAGTCTTCTAATTAGCGTATCGGCCACTTTCCTTTCATTGTGTTCATGAAAAGCGACCAACGGTTTCTCCACTCCGTAATGCTGCAGCAATCTTCGGCTATGCCGCGTATCTTCTGCGGCTATCACATCAACGTCCTTCAATACCTCCACAGCGCGATAGGTGATATCGGACAAATTACCAATAGGCGTCGCGACTATATATAACGCTCCTTTTGTTAAACCCATTATTAAGCTCGAATGACTTGCGTGTTTTCAATGATAAACTTATTATCGCTCCGTCCGGTAATAATTATATTTTCAGCATGCCATCATTACACATGAATCTCATCACCGTCTTAGCTCTACTGCTCTCCATGTCTGGTTGTGTTACTGCGCCAAAACCAACCCAATCGGATATCATTAAAGATTCAGCAGCAAAAGCTGATGATTTAGTAAAACAACAGGATTTCGTGGCAGCAGCCCGGATTTATCGCTCCCTCGGCGAACGAACATCCCGCGCCAAGCGCGGTCATTTTCAACTTCTCGCTTTTAATACATTAGTCAAAGCAGGGCATAACGACGAAGCGCTGGCTTACGGCTCGAAAATCGACGAACAATACCTGACCCCACAAGATAGCCAATATTTTGCGTTACAACTCGCGAAACTGAAACTTGATAATGACGATATTGGTGGCGCGATCACACAGTTGGAGATGATCTCTCTGGCTGGGCTAAATCGAACAGACAAACCCCTGTACCATGAACTCAAAGCAAGCGCATACGAACAAAATGGGAATTTGCTGGACGCAGCACGAGAACGGGTCAGCCTGGAAGAATTACAAACTGATCCGCAATTGATTGATGCGAACCAAACCGCAATACTGGACGACCTTTTACAAATCCGCACCACCGAACTAAAGATACGCCAACCCCCGGCGCCAGATATTCTCGGCGGTTGGATGAATCTTGCCTATACCATAAAGCGCTATCCGCGTCGTTCCCCTGAAACTGGCAACGCCATTGACGAATGGCGACAACAGTTTCCGAACCACCCGGCAAAAGAGGCATTTATCTTCGAATATCTTGATCAACGAAAAACCCCCGAATTCCCACCCCCATCACGAATTGCAGTCCTTCTCCCCCAGCAGGGACCTTTCGAAAAGGCTGCTCGTGCGATTCAGGAAGGCATTACCTCGGCATATTTTTCAGATACCGGCACCGAGAAGCCAACGATTGAATTTTATGACAGTTCTGCCATGGATATTCTTGACATCTACCAACAAGCCATTGATGATCAGGCAGATTTTATTATTGGCCCCCTAACAAAAGAGAATCTCCGAATACTATCTGAATCGGAAAACCCAAGTGTACCGGTACTCGCTCTAAACACAATTCCTGACCTTACCGCTGAAAATCTCTACCAGTTCGGATTGACCCCAGAGGATGAAGCTGAACAAACTGCCAATAGTGCGTGGTTGGAAGGCCACAGAAAAGCAGTCATTTTCGCACCGGCAACAAATTTGGGTCACCGCCTTACCAGCCACTTTTCCACTTATTGGGAACAGTTGGGTGGAACCATTCTCAATTCGCAATCCTACCCGCCCAAAGATAACGATTTCTCAAAGAACATTAAAGCCCTACTGAATCTGAATGAAAGTGAAAGCCGTTCTTTTCGGTTAAAAAAAATTGTTCCTAACATTAAATATGAAGCTCGCAGACGAAAAGATATTGATTTTATTTTTTTGGTCGCGACACCGAGATCAGGTCGTTTAATTCGGCCTCAGTTACAATATTTCCGCGCATCTCATTTGCCTGTCTATGCTATTTCTTCCGTATATGAAGGACAACCCAACCCCGCCAAAGATCGAGATCTATCAAACATTATTTTTTGCGACATCCCCTGGCTACTCTATCCTAACAACAGTGATACTCTCACAGTGGAAACAATCGAGCAAAACTGGCAACCCCGCTCTGGTATTCTTAAACGATTAACCGCCTTAGGTATGGATGCGTACGAACTCGCAACAAATCTTAGCCTACTTCAAAATCCGGGAGAACAAATCGCTGGAGCAACGGGAAACCTTTCTCTTGGATCGGATAACCGAATCCGTCGACAGCTTTATTGTGCTCAGTTTCAACAGGGCATCCCATCTTCACGTGGAGCCGCACCCATACTGCATCCTAATGAAACCGAACCCCAATCCGGGCCCTTCTCCGAAAACAACTGACAAAGAGGTACTGGATCACATCCTTACCAAAACACCGCCGCCCAATCCACAATGAATAAAGGTCAAGGAAATTCTATTGCAACTGGAAAAGCAGCGGAAGACTTGGCGCTAACTTTTCTGATCGACAAGGGGCTTAAGCTTGTAGAGCGAAACTACCGAAGTCGTGGAGGTGAAATAGATTTGATTATGGAGGATAATGAAATGTTGATTTTTGTTGAAGTACGTTATCGTAAAACGAACACTCACGGTAGTGCCTTGGAAAGTATTACCCTTAAGAAACAAGCAAAACTCATTACGTGTGCGTCTCATTACTTAACACAAAAAAGAATCAACAAGCCAACCCGATTCGATGCTATTGCCGTATCTCCTGAGAGAGATACCCTATCCATCGAATGGGTTCCCGATGCATTCAGGGCGTAACAATGACACTCCAGGCACGTATAAACCAACACTTTAATGATAACATTCAGATCACTCAAAACGCTTTCGAGGATCTCAGCGCTTCCATTGAATCCGCAGCCCGAAATATAGTCGAATGCCTGCTTGCAGATGGAAAACTGCTCATCTGTGGAAACGGGGGGTCAGCCGCGGAAGCACAGCACTTTTCATCGGAACTGCTCAATCGATTTGAACGGGAACGGCCACCTCTGCCTGCCATCGCGCTGACAACTGATACCTCAACCCTGACCTCGATTAGTAATGATTATCACTTCGACGAGGTCTTTTCTAAACAGGTTCGCGCACTTGGACAAAACGGTGACGTCCTTGTTGTCTTTACAACCAGCGGTAACTCGCCGAATATACTAAAAACCGTCACTGCCGCTCATGATCGAAATCTCTCAGTGATTGCTTTAAGCGGAAAAGATGGGGGAACGTTATCGCCTCTATTACACGATTCTGACATCGAAATCCGGGTACCCTCACAATCGACAGCACGAATTCAGGAAGTACACCTGTTAATAACCCATTGTCTCTGTGATTTAGTCGACCAGCAATTATTCGGCACGTAGGCTATATTTCCTTGAAACCCCTCACACTATTGCTTTTACTTTTCACGCTTACCGGCTGCGTTGCCGCAGCCATTGGTGGTGCCGCGCTAGTCACTGCCGTAGTTCTCCACGACCGCCGCAGCTCCGGCGCCATCATTGATGACAACGCCATCGAAATCAAATCCTTATTTAAAATTCAGGATGATCAGGCCATTGGTGAGGATAGCCATATTAACATTGAGTCACAGAATGGAATCGTTCTCGTTACCGGAGAAATACCCGACAAGGCTCTCGCCGATCATATTACCTGGTTGATAGAAGGGGTGACTGGCGTTAAAACAGTTTACAACGAACTGGAAATCACCACCCCATCGTCATTTGAATCGCGTAGAAGTGACATCCTATTAAAAAGCCGGGTTGTCTTCGCTCTACTCCAAATTGAAGAACACCCTGATTTTGACCCGAGCCGGGTAAAAGTAATTACAGAAAATGGCACAGTTTTTCTAATGGGACTCATCAAGAAGATGGAGGGTGATGCGGTTGCAGACGTCGCCCGCCGAGTCTCCAATGTGAAGAGTGTTATCAAAATCTTTGAATACGTTGATTAGTCAGCTATAGGAATGACAATACCTTATGAACATCAAAAAGCATTGTCATTCCTATAGCTGACTAGAATCTCTCACTCATCCAAAAACTCAATTCGCATCGACAAATCAATTGCATTAACATTCTTCGTCAGCGCCCCTATCGAGATATAGTCAACACCAGTTTCTGCCACTCGACGGATACTTCCCAGCGTAATATTTCCCGAAGCCTCGAGATCCGCGCGCCCATCATTAAGTAGTACCGCTTTACTCAATGCCTCCACAGTGAAATTATCTAAAAGCAAGCGATCCGCCCCCGCATCCAAGGCCAACTGAACTTCATCCAAACTCTCGACTTCCACTTCAATAACGACTCCAGCCTTTAGAGCCTTAGCGTTCTCCACGGCATTAGCAATTGATCCTGCGGCCAATATATGGTTCTCTTTAATTAATATCCCATCAAACAAACCAATTCGATGATTAAAACATCCACCACACTTCACCGCGTACTTCTGCGCATTCCTAAGACCTGGAATCGTTTTTCGGGTATCAAGAACCCGACATCCCGTTCCTTCCACTGCCTTTGCAAATTCATATGAAAGAGTCGCTGTTGCTGACAATGTCTGTAGCAGATTGAGCGCAGTCCTTTCTCCTGTCAAAAGTGACCGGGAAAAACCATGCACTGTACAAAGCAAAGTATTGGCCCGATTAAATTCTGCTTCTGCAACCTGCCAATCAATCTGCACGTTACTATCAATCGCCTTAAAAACCGCATCGAACCATGCTTGCCCACAGACCACCAGCGGGTCCCGCGTCACGACTGCTGCTTTGGCCTTACTCGATTCAGGAATAATTGAGGCGGTCAAATCACCGCTACCGATATCTTCGTCCAGATAATAGCGAATATCGGTCATGTCAGGTTGGGAGAGTAAAATACCGTCCAAAATAAAGCCTCTATAGTCTAATCGAAGCGATTATCCCATAGAGGCCGCTAGTACTCCATCAAGATTGTATACCTCTCACGTTCAATAACACCCATTTTCAGCACGCATCTTTTCACGAAGGACGTCGTTGTAGAAGCTTACAAGAGATGATTCTTCCTGCACTTCTACGCCTAGCGCTCCGCGAAAATCTACCCACTCAATACAGGCATTCTTATACGCGAAAGGTAATTGACGAGAAGATTAAGCTGCCACCAAGTTAAGCCAACCGTCGGGCGTGTACCGGTTCTTGTTGTGCCGGCTTATTTAAAGTCTTCGTCATCGCTGCTAACGCACGATCCATAAGCGGTATTTTTACTTCTTTAACTATAGACGCTTTTCCTTCTCTTAGCGCCGTTGCAATTTCCTGTATCGACTTTTCCATCACCTTAGTGCCTTTATTATTCACAAAAACACAACTGGAAGTGACCTGGCTTTTCCAGGAAAGCTTACCCCGTATTGATGTCTCCTCAGATTCCTCAAAGTCAACCCATTGCCCAATCTCCATGGACTCCGCCAACAGGTAGTGCTTATCTTTTTCATTCGCTTCAGGCTGTTCTATTACCGAGAGAATTTCATTGAGCGCCACTTCGCTACTGCCCGTTCCCTGACGCCCCATATTATTCTGGACAATAGAAACTAAATTGGCCTGTGCCTCACCTTGTTGATTTTCGGCCCAGTCAATATCGAGAATGGCCTCTCCAAATATTGCGATATGACAAACTTTGATATCCTCAAAAATCGATGACATCTTAACGGGATGACAAGAAATTTTTTCAAGTCCGATCTGAATGTCTTTTAGTAGACGTGGAATCGTCTGTAAAGTTCGTTTTTCCTCAACAGAATCCGATTGAGGTGTAATGCTGGCGATCAATTGACCAATAACACCCAGCATAGAATGCCAACTTTCAGGTTCTTTCTCTCTTCGCAGAAAAGCCAGTACCAAAACATCTTTCCAATTATTATCAAGAAATGACCGGATTATCCCCGGTATTTCCCTACCCTGTAGCCGTTTCACGACCTCGTAGCTGGCGATTTTCTTGGCAAGCACCAACTGCTCTTTACTGTGAGTAGTTTGCTTAGTCCGTTGCTCCACAACATAACTACGCTGCTCTTCTTTCTCCAGGAATAAAGTCAACTCTTCAAGCAATGTTGCAAACAAACTAATATCGTGGTCTAACTCTTCCAGAATCCTGGTAACGACAGACTGGATTTTCTTATACAAAGGCGTTGCTGCAGAGGCGTCACTATCACCAGTTGCCACCCCGGCTTTCGCCAATTTATTCAACAACTGTCGCGCTGGATGCATTTTCTTAGCAAAAAACGATTTATCCAAAATCGCTGTCTTAACAATGGGGATTTGTAACCGCCCAATAAGCGCTTTAATTGAATCGGCAAGATTGTCATCCTCCAGAATATAATCGAAAATTATTCCAACCATATCGATTACATCTTCCTCAACCCGCCCCAAGGGTCGATTTCTATCTCCTTCTGGGTGACTTTTCTTCAATTCATCGGCGATAAAAACTTTTACTCCGGTTTGCGCAGACATTGCCTGCTCCCGAACTACAGGTGTTCCCTCTCCAATGAACTGTAAATTAGAAAGGGCGTTCAATACATCGTGAGTTTGGTATGTGGATCCGTTATCGTCATCTTGTCCCATTGGAATAACACCATGAGCTGCCCTCCACCCTCCCATCAAATTTCGCATCGTATAAAATGCATCGATAAATGCACCGTCCCCAGCCTCTTCGATAATTTGCCCGCGCTCATCAAAAATATCCGTTGAATTCCGCGACCCTGAGGCTGTACCTCTTTGGAACCTAAACCCTGATTTCCCCGCTGAGTTCCTGATGGGATTGGCAAACTTCGGCAAAATATTTTCCTCAATCAGAAAGCCATTTACGGTTTGATAAATATCTCCCAATCTTCCCAAAACTACTTGATCGAATAACTTGTAAACAAATAGCTTGATCTCAAGATCCAAATCAAGTGGGTTAAGTACATCTTCCAGCGCAAAACAAAGCTGAGCAGGACCGATCGGATTTTCTTCCTTATTAATCTCCTTTTTTCCGGCAATAAAACTCAATCTCTTGTCCAACCCAAAAAGTTCTGCATACCATAAATTATTTCCCTTGGATATCATCGTTGTAATGGCAAGACCTTCTTCCAAATCCTCATTTGCAACCAGAGAAAGACTACCGGTCTCTTCATTCAGCTCTTCATCTGAAGCCTGTCGCATTTCTAGTTTTCCGGCCCAGAAATCGTTGTATCGCTGACTTACTCCTTCAGCGTAACCACTTCGTATTGACTCTCTTTCCTTTCGTAAGTAGCGCATGGCATCGAAATAGACTGTCTGCGAACTACTGTTTTCAGCCTTTTCTGAAAGGTTAAACAACTCATCATCAGTCCTCTCGAAAAAACCGTCAACCAATTGCATAAATGGCTTAGTGAAGGTTCCCCAACATTTGACTATAATCAAATGGGTAGACTGATCTCTATCCCCTGGCCGGTTTGAACCATCAGAATCGAAAGCAACTACTTTTGCATTTGTCTGAACCATTTTTATCGCCTCCGAAATAACTGAATAAACAAGTTTGATGGACAATGACAATCGAACCTAACCCATTTTCAATTTCATTGTTAAAAATATATCGTTGACTGTTAGAATAATTGTATTTACCAAAAAAATACGTGACAAAAACCTCAGATTCATCCAATGAAACAAAACATTAATGGAATTGTGATTTATACCACCCCAAATGGGTGACACACTTCTATAAGAATAGGAATGAAACAAAAATCGAAAATCAAAGCCGGCTGGCTTGAAAGCGCATCACCACTTTCGTCACCAAATTTTGATGAGCGCCCCCATGATGGTGTCATCTCCCTCATCGTAATCCATTGCATTAGCCTCCCTCCGGCAGAATTCGGCAACGATTATATTAGCCAGTTTTTTACTAATTGCTTGAATCCAGATGAGCATCCCTACTTCGAAACCATCAAAGACCTTCACGTTTCCTCCCACCTGCTCATCCAACGAGACGGAACAACCATCCAGTATGTGCCTTTCCATAAACGGGCGTGGCATGCCGGGACGTCTTGCTATGCGGGTAAAAACCAATGTAACGATTTTTCCGTAGGAATCGAACTGGAAGGAACCGAGGAAACTTGCTATACAGATGAACAATATGTTCGGTTGGCTGATGCCATACGGTCATTAGTAGATAAATATCCAACCTTATCACGGGAACGAATCGTCGGTCATAGCGATATAGCGCCGGAACGAAAAACCGATCCAGGAGATTCGTTTGACTGGGAAAGGCTCTATAGTCTCCTGAGATAATTCAACCCGGTATCAGAATATATGGACTGAATTTCCCCTGCTACGGTTGCTATGTTTAGACACGACCAAATCAGTATTATCGACTATAATAAACACAGTGTTAACATTGCTTTCCACTGGCAACATATTGCTCTATGGTTTAGCAGGAAAACAATGAAGTTATAGACTGACTGAAGTGGGCCTCGTAGCCCCAAAAGGAGATCTCGATAAATGTATGGATTAAACTTCGCCCCGCCAACCCCGATCAACCGCAACGCACGTTGCAAAAACGATTCTCTTTTGCAAACTGGTATGGTTTTTAAACTCACCACCATAGGAACAATCCTGTGGCGATCGCGAAAACTTCTCGTTATTCTGCCAGTCCTATATTGTCAATCGACCCAAGCTGATGACACCGAGGAAATAACCGATCT
>JAZGGE010000140.1:0-13477 GCA_036480195.1 Methylococcales bacterium | reverse complement strand
CTATGCACCGCGCTTAAATTAATTTGCTCTTCCGGTTTAGCGGTACTTACATAACGCGAAATATTCAAGTTGAAATCATTTTTCTCGATCTCTTCAATTGATACACGTCTAGCATACCGCCCCTCTTCCTTGCGGTATTGATAAGTGGCATTGCTAAATTAGTATAGCTTTGTGCTAAATGTAAGTAGGCTAAAGCTACCTACGTTGCTAATATTACAAATAAAGAAATAGAATATTAGCTATACCAAATTAGCAATGCCTGATAAGTATCAATGATTTTATCCATGTGCTCTGGTAGTAAGCGATTTTGGCGTTTGCCTTTTTCAAAATGTTCGCTTGCATTGACAAACAATACGTCGCCAGGCTTTTTGCACTTTTTCAACACCAAAATACATACCGGAATACCCGTAGAGAAAAACAGGTTAGCGGGTAAACCAATCACTGTATCAACATTGTTATCTTTTAGCAGCTTGGTACGAATACGCGCTTCGGCACCGCCACGGAACAACACCCCATGCGGCAAGATGATGGCCATAGTGCCTTCATCACCTAAAAAGTGAAACCCGTGTAGTAAAAAGGCAAAATCAGCGGCCGACTTAGGCACAAGGCCGTAGCTTTTAAAGCGAAAATCCTCACCTAAGGCATCAATTGCCTTGAAACATAATTTGATTGGTGGTCTATACTCAAAAATGCTAATAACTCTTTCCAAGCAATGAAGCATGAACGCTAGAAACTCAAGAAACCAATTATTTTATCAACTAATATCCGACTTGTCTCAGGATGTCATGAAAGATACTCAGGCAGCAACTGATCAAACTATCGACCTGTCTGGCCGATTCCTTGACGCAGAAAGCCAAGACCTGGTTGAGAATTTTCAAGGTCTCTACGAAAGTGAAGAAATCAGCCGTTTAGCTCAGCATAATGCTGACAATGTAGATTGTATTCTTGAGGCAACAAAAACCAATGGATTATGCCCTAAAAATGATTCTACAGTAAGCGAACAACTCAGTGCTGTGCAATTCGGCGTGGAAGAAGTTATCAGAAAGGATACTGCAATACGCACTGAAATAAACGTAATACTAAGTTCAATGCAATTTGCCGAGCTTTTACGTCAACATCTGGAGGGGATATGCGCTTCATTTGAAATCCTGACGGATGCTAAAGCAGAGAAAACAGACAAGCTCAAAGAGGACATGCTGGCTCAGATGCATACCTATGATGAGCGCAAGGCGTTCTATACACATGTGATGCATCAGGATATGCCCGTTGAAGATGCAACGATTACCCAAAACCTGATCGATCAGCTGATAGGATAAAGGACATGGATCAAAGCAATACTGAATTAGCCACTGACTGGGTCAATTATGCCAAAGCCTCGCTCGATTCTCGAATAAAGCATGCCGGGCAAGCGACGGAAAAGGTGTTAATTGCCGTACAGGCTATTTCATCACAACTGAACGATAAACAGGACTTAGCTGCCTTATCGTCACTTAAAAGTGATCAGACAAGTACAGCTGAAATTTTACATTTACTCCGGGATGTTCTTGATCATCTGGATACCCAGAATGAACTTGCCCAACTCATTGCTCCACTATTTTCTACCCTTCAGTTTGAAGATCGTTCCCGACAAAAGTTAGAGAGCATATTAGGTATCTTGTCGATATGGGCTGAAGTTCGGAATGATGACTCTGTAACTGATGAAGTCTTGTCTTCTCGCCTGATGCAACATGTTGTAAGTTTGGAACAACAAGCGATTCTTGCGAAATATTTCCCCGACCACATTCAAGTCGAAGCAGAAGATGATGATGGGATTGATTTCTTTTAGCCAAGTCTGTCATTTTCTATAGAGAAATCTAGCCGATAAGCAGCCATCCACATTGTTGCGCTCACTTGAATTAGCCCTGCTAGTCCTCCTTTCGCGCGCCTAGCAGCTGACCACTTCTCAACTTCCTCTACTCGTCAATATAACATTGAAGGAGTACAAGGAGGCTGTCCGAGAATAGAAACCGTAGTGAGGAAAGCCCATTTTGAGTCAGACTTTTCGATCATTTGAAGCGAATAGTGAACCTATTTAGCGAAAATGATCGAAAATCTGGCTAAAAATGGGCTTTTTCGCAGTAGATTCGCGATTCTCGGACTGCCTTCTGATACAAGTAACCAATAAAATTTAGAGAATAGCGTCACGTAATCGCGAACATGTTCAACGAAATTATCTGCCTTGAACTACTCTAAAACAAGAGACAGGAGCTCACCTATAGTTCTGATATAAACTCAGCATATTGCTTATATAAACCACACCAGAGGATTAACCTAATGAAAGCAACTACATTTTTTTTCGCCACCAGTTTGGCTTTAGCCGCTTCTCATGTCAATGCCCATGGCGATTATCAGTCACCTGGCTATTCTTCCGACTTAACCCTAACCCAATGTAATCAACTCACTGCTCGAGGAACCCGGTCTTGTAGAATACAAGAAGCGAATCCTTTGGACACTGTCAGTAGTGAGATCGGCACGAAACCACGTATTGGCCACCGTGGAACTCGGCCACAGCTTGAAAGGGTTCAGTTTACGCCATCGGAAAGACTGCTCGCCCAAACGACTCGATACCATAGACGGAATGGGTCGGGAAAAAGAATGTTGACGCTTTTTTCTCAGTTATAATAAAGATCTAAGGCAACTCGCAATAAATAGCCCACCGATATTGCGCCGGATTTTTGTTTGTCTTCAAGGCGCAACGCAGGGTGCATAGCAAGCTATGTAACCGAAGTTGCAACGCTGAAGACAGACAAAAAGATAAGCAAGATGGGGGGTTATTTATTGCGGGTTGCCTAACGTGAAATGTAGGTAGATAAAGGGATAGGTCGCGAATCAAGTATTACGGATATATACCTCTCGCGCCCAAGAATACCCATTTTCAGCGCACATTATTTCGCGACGAGCGTCGTTGTAGAACCTTGAAAGAGATGACTATTGGAAGGCTTTGCAACGATGCCATTTGCAAAAAAAGACGTGCTATAAATGGGGTATTCTTGAACGTGAAAGGTATAATCAATTCTCTATGCGAATTGATCCAGTTATACACAGTAACAGGACTACAGCTAAAAAGTGTCAATAGAACGAAAGCCAGGTGTTGATCACTGAGGTTTTTAATCACCAACAACAAACCATCATTATTTACCTCTAGTACGTCGCCATCTTCGATAACGACGCTTTATGCGATCCCATCGAAACCACCATTTATTATGTTCTTCCTGGTCATGGTAAACACGTAGTGCATTGCCATCAGCGGCTCGACTGGAATAAAAATTAGGTACTTCTGTGCGATTCTCCATTTTTAGATGGAACACAGGGCAAGCAGAAGAAGACTGGGGAGGAACAAGCCACGACCAATCACCGGCAGCTTGGCGTCCATGAGCTTGTTCGATACGATGAAAATCCATGTATTGATTACTCGCTGTATGATGATCTACCACACGAATCCCAGCTCGGCGAAAAGAGTATAAAACAGCTTCGTTTAGTATAGTTAATGCTCGATCCTTCCATAACACAGGCGATTCTGACGAACTATTATTTATTGCCTGCGCGATGGTTGGCAACAGATTATATCTTCGCTCATCTGCGAGGTTGCGGGAGGCTATTTCTGTACCCATATAATAGCCATTGAAGGGCGCACATGGATAATCAATGCCACCAATGGTCAGAATCATTGAGCTTACGCAAGGGAGAACATACCATTGCAATTTAAGTGCGTTTATAGCAGGTTCTGATGGATGTTCCAGATGTACTTGTTTTACCAGATTAGCAGGTAATTCGAAATACTGTCGTTGGCCGTTTGCATCTCGCAATAAGATAGGAAGGAGATCAAAATGACTTGGTTTCGATGGTGGTTTCCAGCCTAATGAGGCCAGAGTTCGAGTGGTTTCCAGGGTAATGGGATCACCCAAAACGGGTTGGCCTGGACGCGCGTAGCCTGCATACTGAATAAGCTGGCGACTTTCGATAAATGCTGGGAGTTGATTAGCCAGAACGGGGGCAAAAATAGAAATAGTGGACTGAATATTGCCGTCTCCCTGAGCTAAAGAAATGTGGTCAACGAGCCGCTCGGCTATATCATCTTTATGGGTAATCAGTCGACAGTCGATAACTCTCAAAGATCGCCAATGAAGTCGCCCGATGCAACGGGCGTGGTTGCGCCAGGCAACTCTAGCGCCAAAGGCTAGCTCATCGGACGTATGCTGGTAATAGCCATGCTTTTTTAAGTCATTGAGCGCTTCACGAATTCGTTCCTTTGCTGTCTGTGGCGATAAGTCATTTTCACGATGAAATTGTTCAATGAATGCCCTGGCCTCTTCGCGAATTTCTGCTCGCCCTATCCGCCTTAGTTTTCGCTTTAGGGTACTCGAGCGAACTTTGGAATCAATGCTCATGCAAATAGTGTTATTTAAGATTAGGAATGGAAAATCAACCACTATGGACTGAAAGTCCATAGGTTGCTCTAAACAATAACTGAATAGTCGTTTAGCTTAAAGTGGCTACTGTATTACAAAATATTAGATTAATATCACCATGAAGAACATGAAGTTCTTTACTTCTTCGTATTCTTCATGCTCTTCAAGGTAAAGTCAAAAACTGGAATCTGTTGAAACAAGTCAGAATGTTCAAGTTGTTCATTTTCAATTCCTTACATCAAACCATCAAAGGCGCGTGCTGCAGAGCGGATTGATCTTTTATTGATGGCATGGACAATGGCTAATGTTTTATTGAGTGCCTGTCTGTATTGTTTCGTGGGTTGGGCAATTTCCTTGTAGCGAAGGCGAGAGTTAATGTCATCGTGACGTGTTATTTTGATATCTGGATACAGTTTATCTTTCGCAAGCATACTATCGTACAAAGGTGTACCTTCATGGATGCTCAAATCATTGAAACGAACTCTGTCCAGTAATTCTGCATGTTCCTCCAGAAATTTTGCAGTCAGTTCAAGATCCTTCGCTGTTTCGCCAGGAAAACCACGAAACATGGTGCATCTAATACTAAGGCCAGCGGCATGAGCATCACGTATAAAACGTGAGTTGCCTTCTACAGTGGCCCCTTTCTTCATTGCATCAAGAAGCCGTTGACTGCCTGTTTCTAAACCAAAACTAACCCGACGCATACCGGAAGCAACAGCAGCACGCAAATCTTTGCTACTTAGACCATTGTCTTTCCGAGTATCAACATGTATCGTTCCAATCCATTGAGCGCCAGGGATTCGCCGCTGAACACCTTGAATAATTCCACGCCATAAATCCGGATAAGAGTTTAATTTTAGATCCAAAAAAAGAAAGTTATTGGTTTGATGTCGTCGTGACTGTTCTTCCATTTCATGTAAAACCAATTCAACACTGCGGGGTCGAAACATTCGGCCACTGGCGCTATATACATCACTGCAGAAAACGCATTCCGCCCACTGACAGCCGCGTCCAGCCATGATGGGAACAATTCGAACACGGTAACGATCCCAAGGAAAGTCAGTAAAATCAGGCACGGGTATATCATCCAGCTCGCGTAAGGGCTTGGCAGGTTTAGAACGTCTACCATCAGGTAATACCACGCCATCGAACTGGAGCAAATCTTCACCCTTGATTGCAGCACTAACGATAGAGGGTAACGACAGATCGACTTCACCACCAACAATGCCCACTAAGCCGGGTATATTCAACCATGAATCAGCGGTATTCTGGAGATTAAAAACAGGCCCGCCTAGTAATAAAGGAATGCCTTTCTTTTTAGCAATGCGTCCTAATTTAAGTACCGTTCGATAGTGTTGCAGGTAGGCCGACAGTAAAATAATATCCGGCTTACTATCCATAGCTCGAGCAGTTTCCTTAAGCACCCTAGGATGGGGACGAGAACGCCAAGAGGTGTAAAAATAACGGCCACAATCACGAATCCATCGCAAGCCAGGTCGAGTAGAAAGATGAAGTTTACGTTTGTAATGATCGATGTTAGTTTCTTTCTTCTCTCGTTCAGCGGCGGGTACGTCATGTGCCAAAGGTGATAAAACTTCGGCGTCAAAACCTGCATTACGCAAAGAAGCAACCAGCAAACCAACCGCTAACGTAGGGAACGTCGAGAAATTATTAAGATCTACAATTAAAGCTCTGGTTCCTAGAAGATCATTATTACTATTTGTTTTCGTTATCTGCCCGGAATGGGATGATACCGTCGGCTGTATTGCGGGTTTCATTGCTTATATTGTGAGATAATCTGTAAAGGGCATCCGGGGTTGGCTAGTGCCTGGATCAGTGAATCCAAGCATTATAATTGTGACTGTATCTAAACATTTATTATAGATTATAATGAGAAAGTTTTTCAGAAAAAACGTACGCCATCGCAGGCAAATGATTACGATTGCAATCTTTTGCCTGCTCTCGGTCAAGGTAACGCCTTCTACATTCTGAAATGACGCGAAATTATATCAGCAGTGCAAAAGCTCAAAGTCAAGACTGGATCCCTATGGAGACTGTCTAAACCAAAGGGTTTGGGTGAAGCTCGATGCAGTACAGGTTAGTTTCATTCAAAGTGATACCCATAGCCAAAACGATTTGCCAACGGAATCACAACTTCATCAATTAGGGTTAATCTTTCTTCACTAAGTCCTTTCTTGTGCTTTGTATTCATGTTTTAGATGCGATAACTATCAACAAACCTCTCAAAACGGTCGCACCAATTGAGGTTACAAAACGTCAACATTTCAGATAACTGTTCTTTCGGTTTCGCCACAAGATCCTCATACCGAAGCTCCATATAACGATCTTCAGGGAGGATAACTTTATCGTCCAACAGACGCTGTACTTCTACAACCCACAGTCTTGCCGCGAGCACGGCACAATCTCTCCCACTGTGCTCCCATTGCTGGAGTGTTACCTTATCTTGACACCAAATCTTCAGATCTGGCCAAAAATCGGCATTTAATAGAGAATAAACACACGCCCTAGGATCACGGACGATAGTATGAATAAAGCATCCTCAAAGATACCATCCACGAATTTAATCCACCGCATGTTTCTCATATTTTTGTTTATAAATAGTGACTTGCGTTGATACCGCATATGATTCCTCACCATCATATTCACACGATCAATGTTGTGG
Source organism: Methylococcales bacterium (assembly GCA_036480195.1). GTDB lineage: Bacteria > Pseudomonadota > Gammaproteobacteria > Methylococcales > JAZGGE01 > JAZGGE01. Next base: position 6,346 of record JAZGGE010000140.1, on the reverse strand, counting down.
GGAGTAACATCGTACTGTGTTAACGGTGGATCGCTGGGACTGTCAATAACAGACTTGCAATAATCCCATAGGGTATAGCCCTCATCGGGCCGTGGTATACCTCGAAGCGACCAATGGCGCTGCTGTGCGGCCGTAAAAAACCAAGATAACACTGCGAGCTGTGGTAATAGAGGCCAATGCTGAAAATAATTCGAGAACCAGGCCAAATCGGGATGTCCACAGATGATATTGTAAAGGATAGTTGTTCCTGATTTTCCACATCCAACAATAAAAATTGGACGCTCTATTTTGGGATTAGAATTCATTTGTGTATCCTTAATAGTTGATTCTGCATTAGGCCAGGCTGATTTTTATACCTTTCACACTCAAGAACGCCCGTTTTGAGTAGGTTATATTTTCGTTAAGGGCTAGGAGGCTGGACGAGAGAGGTATAATCGCTTGGTAAGTCGCTGCTGGTGGGTTCTTGCGCATATGGCATAAACGGATCCATATCGACGATGAAGGTGCCTCCTCAGACTCATCCATTGATTTTTCATGTAAAGTGCTCTGAGCAGCTATCATCTATTTGTTTGTGCCAGTTTCAGAATGGCGTGTCCGCACTCTGTCCTACGCTCATTCCTGTGTTTCATTTCCATGTGTACGACGAAATTATGTTTTTAGCTAACAAAATGGCCCGGTTTATTGTATTTCTACTTTTGTCAGGCGTTGTGATTGCTGACGAAGCCACTGTTTTGACACTGCAATTGGCTCTTGAGTCCGCAGTACATGACAACCCTAACCTGGCACAGATCCAGGCACGTTCCGAAGCTATGGCAGAGATACCATCACAAGTTGGTACTTTACCAGACCCAATGATTAGCTTTAAAGCCCTAAACCTGCCAGTGGATAGCTTTGATCTTGGCCAGGAAAACATGACTCAATTACAGGGTGGTATTTCTCAAGTCATCCCTTTTCCCGGCAAATTGGCTTTACGAGAACAGGCAGCCACTTATCAAGCGGAAGCAGCGACCTATGATGTTACTGAAGCCCTTTGGCGTCTTTTACGTGATGTCAAAAAAACCTGGTGGGCTGCATTTTATTTAGATCGCGCTCTTGAGATTATCACCGCTAATCAAACCCTGCTACGTCAATTTGTTGAAATTGCACAATCTAAATATGAAGTGGGTGAAGGCTTGCAACAAGACGTATTATTGGCGCAGCTGGAATTATCCAGGCTTTTGGACAATGAGCTCACATTAACCGGTGCAAGAGAAAAAACACAAGCCCAACTCAATGCACTGCTCGATAAGCAAGCCGATCAAAAAATTAATCTTCCTAAATATGTTTCAGATCGCTTACCGGACTTACGGGCAGAAACAGCATTGTTTAAACAGGCTGAAAACTACCGGGCATTGCTGGCATCCAGACGTGAATCTGTAAATGCGGCTCAATCCCGGCTTGACTTGGCAAAAAAAAATTATTATCCAGATTTTAAGTTAGGCGCGTTTTATGGTGGTCGTGGAGATACGCTTTCCGGTCAGGAGCGCTCCGATTTTCTTACTCTGAAACTCAGCATGAATATCCCCATCTTCGCCTCAAGCAAACAAAGTAAAGCAGTTGATCAACGCAGCAGTGAATTAATGCAACAGCGATATGCCTTGCAAGATCAGTGGAATCAGGTACGTTCAGAAATATCAACGGCCTATAGTATTTTCCAGCAAACAAAAAATCAGGTGGTACTATTTAAAAGCGGCATTATTCCACTGGCTCGACAAACTGTTGCCTCCATGTTGGCAGGTTATCAGGTTAATAAGGTCGATTTTTTAAACCTGGTACGCAGCCAAATCACCTTATTTAACTATGAGACCCAATACTGGAAAGCCTTAACCGAAGCCAACCAAGCATTAGCACAATTAATTGCCGTGGTCGGCGAGGAAGAAATCTATGAATAAGTCGGTATTGATTATCGCTCCTATTATGCTGGTGTTGGGTTTAGCGGGCGGTTATTGGTTAGCCAACTTAAAACAAGTAGGTGAGCAGCTTGCGACAAGCTCCGCCGACAAAAATATTCTCTTCTATCGTAACGCAATGAATCCCTCTGTGACATCACCTATTCCGGCGAAAGATTCGATGGGGATGGATTATTTACCCATTTATGAAGGGGAGGAGAATGATCCAAATGCACTCAAAGGCATTGTTAAAATAGATGGCGTTACGATTCAAAACATGAGTGTGCGTTCTACCAAAGCAATTCAAACTACGCTTTCCCGTACCGTACGGGCAGTTGGCCGAGTGACTTTTGATGAAGAAAGACTAGTGCGTTTGCATCCGAAAACGGAAGGTTGGATAGAACGAGTAAATGTTGATAAAACCGGGCAATGGGTGAAAAAAAACACTGACTTGGTAAGTATTTATTCACCCCAGTTGGTATCCAGTCAACAAGAATATGTTCTCGCACTCAATAATCTGAAAGTATTGCAAGACAGTCCTATACAGGATATCCGCAGTGGCGCAGAAGCACTGGTAAAAAGCTCTCGCGAAAGATTAAAGTTGCTGGATGTGCCAGCCCATCAATTACGTGATTTGGAGCGTAGCCACAAAATCCTGAAAAGTCTGCACATTCATGCACCTGCCGAGGGCATTGTGATGAATATTGGCGTGCGTGAAGGACAGTTTGTCACACCGGCAACCGAAATTTACATGATTGCCGATTTAAGAAAAGTCTGGGTTTATGCTGATATTTATGAAAATGAATTGCCCTGGGTTAAACAAGGCGATCACGTTGAAATGCGCCTGGCTGGCATACCAGGGAAAACCTTTACCGGACACCTGTCTTACATCTACCCCTACGCCGAGGCTAAAACCCGCACCATAAAAGTTCGACTGGTATTTGATAACCCAGCGTTACAGCTAAAGCCGGAAATGTTTGTCGAGGTCACTATTCAATCTAGTAAACAATTAGATGCAGTGGTTATTCCTTCAGAGGCAGTCATTCGTTCCGGATCTCGTAATCAGGTTTTTATCGTACGGGAACCTGGAAAATTTGAACCTCGCCCGGTGACACTTGGACTGGAATCGAATGGCAAAGTGGCGGTATTGGAAGGCGTGAAAGCTGGCGAAGTAGTGGTGACTTCAGCACAATTTTTGATAGATTCAGAATCAAAATTACTCGAAGCTACAGCTAAAATGCTAGAACCCGCTGACAATAAAAAAGCATCTTCAAACAACGTGCCTACACATGAAAAGACAAGCCAGAAAAATATGATGGGCAGCGAGACTAATGAATATTCAACAAAGAAGCATCAACCCACTAGTGGAGATAGCAATTGATTGATTTGATCATTAGTAATGCTATCAAAAATCGTGTTTTAGTCCTCATTATGGCTATCCTTCTCGGACTGGGTGGCTATTTGTCATACAAAAGCATGCCTTTAGATGCAATTCCTGATTTATCAGATGTGCAAGTTATCGTATTCACTGAATTCCCGGGACAATCCCCCCAGGTTGTTGAAGATCAAGTCACTTACCCACTGACCACTGCGATGCTCGCTGTACCCCATTCTAAAGTAGTACGCGGCTATTCATTTTTTGGTTTGTCGTTTGTTTATATTATTTTTGACGATGGCACAGATCTTTATTGGGCACGTTCACGCGTTCTGGAATCATTGAATTATGTCAGCGGTAATTTGCCTCAAGGAGTGACGCCGACATTGGGACCTGATGCCACGGGAGTAGGCTGGGTATACGAATATGCCCTGGTAGATAAAACAGGACAACACGATTTAGCCCAATTGCGTTCAATACAAGACTGGTATTTACGCTATCCTTTGCAATCCGTAAAAGGGGTTTCTGAGGTTGCCTCTCTTGGGGGCTTCATCAAGCAATATCAGGTTGAAGTTGACCCTAATGTGTTACAGGCCTTCAACATTCCCCTATCGAAAGTAAAGCAGGCAATTATTCGCTCCAATAATGATGTCGGTGGGCGTCTGATTGAAATGGCAGAAACTGAGTATATGGTACGAGGTTTAGGTTATATTCGTTCAATTGAAGATCTAAACACCATTCCTGTTGGGGTTGATGCCAACGGAACACCGATACGCATACAAGATGTTGCCCATGTCCATATCGGGCCAGAATTACGCCGAGGTCTGGTTGAATTAAATGGCGAAGGTGAAGTTGCTGGCGGTGTAATTATAATGCGCTTTGGCGAAAATGCGCAGGCGACGATTAACGCTGCTAAAGAGAAACTGGAAGAACTTAAACAGGGCTTACCCGCAGGTGTTGAAATTGTCCCCGTTTATGATCGTAGCGATCTGATTGAACGGGCGGTCGACACCTTGAACACGGCGTTAATACAAGAACTTATGATTGTCAGTATTCTTGTTGGGCTGTTTTTATTACATTTGCGTTCTTCATTGGTAATAGTGATCAGTCTGCCACTCGGTATTTTGATCGCTTTTATTGTCATGCGTTATCAAGGACTAAATGCCAACATTATGTCTTTAGGCGGCATTGCTATTGCGATAGGTGATATGGTCGATGGCGCTATAGTCATGGTCGAAAATGCGCATAAACATTTAACTGAAGCACGTGAAAAGAAAAACAGGGAGCTAACCCAAAGTGAACGTTGGACAGCTATCCATGCCGCATCAAGTGAAGTGGGTCCGGCGTTATTTTTCTCACTACTCATTATTACAGTCTCCTTTATTCCTATTTTTACAATGCAAGCACAGGAAGGACGCTTGTTTAGTCCATTGGCGTTCACTAAATCCTATGCGATGGGGGCCGCAGCAATTTTAACGGTCACCGTAGTTCCGGTACTGATGGGGTATTTTATACGTGGCAGAATTATTCCCGAAGACAAAAATCCAGTCAATCGTTTATTACATGCTATTCACTCGCCTGTTTTAAATTTAGCGATGCGTTTTCGTCGCATATCCCTGGTGATAGTAATGTTATTATTGGGATCAACCTACTACCCATTGTCGAAAATCGGCAGTGAATTTATGCCCCCCTTAGATGAAGGGGATATTTTATATATGCCCACCTCTTTCCCCGGTATTTCCATTACCAAAGCCCGAGAATTGCTACAACAAACTGATAAAATACTGAAAACCTTTCCGGAAGTACATCATGTCTTTGGTAAAGTGGGACGAGCAGACTCGGCAACCGATGCTGCACCTTTATCGATGATGGAAACAACGATTCGTTTAAAACCCAAAGACCAATGGCCAAACCCTGATAAAACGACTCAGCAAATAATGAAAGAAATGGATAAGGCTATTAATTTTCCTGGTGTAGCCAATGCCTGGACTATGCCTATCAAGACTCGTATTGACATGCTGTCAACAGGGATTAAAACTGCTATAGGAATTAAAGTATCCGGGCCGGATTTGAATGTATTGCAAACGATTGCAGAGCAAATCGAACTGGCAATGAAAACCTTGCCAGAGACAACGTCTGCGTTTGGTGACCGTGCCGTAGGAGGGTATTATCTGGATTTTGATATCAACCGAGAAACAGCAGCTCGATATGGTTTAACAGTGGGCGATGTGCAAGATGTAGTTCAAAGTGCGATTGGAGGTATAAATATTACTGAAACTATAGAAGGTCGGGAACGCTACCCTGTCAACCTGCGTTATCCAAGAGAGCTACGCGATAATATGGAAAACCTGAAACGAGTTTTAATTCCAACGCCAACGGGAAGTCAAATCCCATTAGCTTTAGTAGCCGAATTAAACCTTAGACAAGGACCACCGTCAATTAAAAGTGAAAACGCCCGTCCTAATGCCTGGATTTATGTCGATATTAGTAGCTCTGATATTGGTGGCTTCGTTAAAAAAGCACAAAAAACCCTTGCTGAACACGTTAAAATCCCAGCAGGATATACAGTCATCTGGTCAGGCCAATTTGAATATATGGAACGTGCAGCAAAGCGATTGAAAATTGTAGTGCCAATCACGTTAATGCTTATATTCTTTTTATTGTATATAACCTTTGGAAACATGATTGAACCGGTAATTGTTATGCTAACAGTTCCTTTCGGGCTTATCGGGGGGATTTGGATAGTCTATATTTACGGCTTTAATTTATCGGTAGCGGTTTATGTTGGTTTTATCGCCTTAGCCGGGACAGCTGCAGAAACCGGCGTTATAGTTTTAAACTTTATTGATATTGAACTTGCTAAATTACGCAAGAAAAAACAACAACTTTTATCTGCGATAGAAATCAGCGATAGTGTTACCACAGCAACAGCTTTACGCGTACGCCCCGTTGTGATCACTGCTTTTTCAACCATGATTGGTTTAATTCCCATTATGCTTAGTAACGGATCAGGCGCTGATGTCACTCAACGTATCGCTGCGCC
>JAZGGE010000139.1:0-7984 GCA_036480195.1 Methylococcales bacterium | reverse complement strand
AAACTACCCAGAAAACTACCCAGAAAACTACCCAGAAAACTACCCAGAGGATATTGGATATATTAATGGCAGATCCTTCAGCAGGACGCAGACTCATTTCCGAGAAACTCGGTGACATAACTGAGGATGGTGTGAAATACCAGCTCAATAAAATGAAGACGGAGGGGCTAATAATACGTATTGGCTCCGCCAAAGGCGGTTATTGGAAAGTTTGCAAATAAACCAAAGAGAAAGTTATGTTTCAAAACAACCTTGATCTAAAAAGCGAAGCTGACACACTCTCCTTAAATAACAGGTGCAGAATGGTGCCGTTTTAAACAACAAAGCACATCTATGGCGTCTCACTAAAAATAAATGCCTCGAAGTGCTCGGCCAGAAAGAAAAGATGGAGAAAACCAATTGAAAGCTACTGAAACAAAATTGCTCGAATTCCTGAAGAAATCACCTCAATTGGTGATTCCAATCTATCAGCGCACCTATTCCTGGGCAGACAAGGAGTGTCGTCAACTTTGGGAAGATATTCTTCGCGCAGGACAGAATGATAATATTTCTGCCCATTTTATTGGTTCTGTTGTTTATGTCGAAAAGGGGCTTTATTCAATCACCTCACAATCGCCACTGTTGGTTATCGATGGTCAGCAGCGACTGACTACTGTCAGCCTTCTAATTGCAGCGCTAGTTTCTGCTATTGGTGAAGGTGAGCCTGTCGAAGGTTTTTCACCTCGGAAGCTGCGTAACTATTACCTACTCAATCCTGAAGAGGAAGGGGAGCGTCACTTCAAACTGATACTTTCCCAAACCGATAAATCCTCACTGATTGCAATTCTGGAAGATGCGCCACAGCCTAAAGAGTGTTCAATACGCGTAACTAAAAACTTCAAACTCTTTAAAGAGCTGTTAGCTAGTCAACAAGATGACTTGGCTGCAGTCTGCAAAGGCATTGCCAAGCTGATGATCGTGGATATTTCTCTCAGTCGTGATCAAGACAATCCACAACTGATCTTCGAGAGCATGAATTCCACAGGGCGCGAGCTTAGCCAGGCTGACCTGATTCGTAATTTTATCCTCATGGGGTTAGAACCAGGGATTCAATCCAGGCTCTACGAGAATTATTGGCGACCAATGGAATTGGCCTTTGGACAAGAAGCCTACACTACTCATTTCGATGCTTTCATGCGCCACTATCTCATAGTGAAAACGGGTGAGATTCCAAGAAAGAATGAAGTCTATGAAACTTTCAAGAAGTACTCAAGGTTACCCAAAATTGCAGAGGAAGGAGTGGAGTCGCTGGTATCTGAATTACATGCATATGCAGGTTATTTTTGCGCTATGGCGCTTGGTACTGAAGAAGACAAGGAACTTAGTCGTGCTTTCCATGATCTGCGTGAACTGAAGGTCGATGTTGCCTACCCTTTGCTTCTCGAAATGTATCATGACTATATAAGTCAAATATTACCCAGAGAAGATTTGCTAAAAGCAGTGCGTAATATAGAAAGCTATGTTTTCCGCCGTGCTATCTGTGCCATTCCCACTAATTCCATGAACAAAACCTTTGCCAATATAGGCAAGAGTCTAAAAAAAGACCGCTATCTTGAGAGTCTTGAAGCGGCATTCCTGTTGCTACCTTCCTATCGTCGTTTTCCTAAAGACGAAGAATTCAAGAGAGAGTTTAAGATAAAAGATCTTTATAACTTCCGAAGTCGCAGTTATTGGCTTCGCAGGTTGGAAAATTACGCTCGCAAAGAACGTGTGCCAGTGGATGAGTACACAATTGAACATATTATGCCCCAATGCGATAACAACCCAGACAAGGTGCCTCAAGTATGGCGAGAGGAACTCGGCGATGACTGGGAAACTGTCTGGGATACCTATCGCCACACTCTCGGTAACCTGACATTGACTGGATATAATTCCGAATATAGCAATCGTAGTTTTTCTGAAAAGTGTCATATGGACGGAGGTTTTACCCAAAGCCCACTTCGACTTAATAAAAATATCGGAGCAGAAGGGAACTGGAACAAAGATTCTATTAAAGGAAGAGGGGCATATCTTGCTGCACAGGCTGTCTCGGTATGGCAAGCCCCAACATTAGATGCTGAGGTGCTCGCAGCCTATAAACCAGTCGCAGCGACCACCAAAACCAGTTACACCATTGATGATCATGCGCATTTGGCATCGGGTCCAATGCGTAAACTATTTGAAGGGTTCCGTAAGGAAATCCTGGCGCTCGATCCAGTTGTGACTGAGGAGTATTTGAAGCTCTATGTGGCTTACAAGGCAGAAACCAACTTCGTTGATATCGTGCCCCAAGCAAAGCGACTCCGGTTATCACTGAATATGGGTTTCCCCGAAATAGATGATCCTAAAGACATGTGCAAAGACGTTACCAGCCTTGGGCGATGGGGTAACGGTGATGTCGAGGTCGGGCTGAGTTCACTCGATGAGTTACCCTATGTGATGGGGCTTGTGCGGCAATCATTTGAGAAACAGATGGGTGAAGACACAATTGCTTAACAAAAGAAGGCGTTATTATTCACAATGCCAGCCGCATATTTATCAAGTTAGCGTTTAGTGAGAGTAAGAATTTAATGAAAAATCAGGATCTCTACAAAAAACAAAGTGACGATATTTGGGAAATCGCAAATCTACTGCGCGGCCCCTATCGTCCCCCGCAATACCGGCGAGTGATGATCCCGCTGACTGTTCTGCGCCGTCTCGATTGCGTGCTTGAATCGACGAAAGACAAGGTGCTGGCAGAGCATAAAAAGCTTAAAGCAACAAAGAAGCATGACAAAGAGACCATCGAAAAAATTATCAATAAAAAATTCGGCTTAACCTTCCACAACACCAGCAAATTCACCTTTCAAAAAATGCTGGGTGATCCCGATGGTCTGGCAAAAAACCTGAATAACTATATTGCCGGTTTTTCCACGCGCGCACGCGAAATTATTCAAAAATTCAAATTCGACGAAGAAATTGAAAAACTCGATGAAGCCAATCGGTTATTTGATGTTTTCAAGAAAGTCGCATCGCAAGATCTGCACCCGGATAAATTCGACAACATGTGTATGGGCTACTTATTTGAAGATCTGGTCAGACGGTTTAATGAACAGGCTAATGAAGAAGCCGGAGATCACTTCACCCCACGTGAAGTCATCAGGCTCATGGTCAATATCCTCTTCAGTGGTGAAGAGCAAATTCATAAACCCAACAAGCTAATAAAAATACTTGATCCTGCTTGTGGCACCGGTGGCATCTTGTCCGTTTCAGAAAAAACGATCCTCGATCAAAATGATAAGGCCGAGGTGCGCCTTTACGGCCAGGAATATAATCCTGAGTCTTACGCTATCTGTGTATCCGATCTAATGATAAAAGGCGAGGATGTCAGTAATATCGCCTTTGGCGATACCCTAGGCACCGGCAAAGATGTACCCGGAAGGGTTGATGGCGATGTCATTGGGGTTGACGATGAGATTAGCAAATTCTATAAAAATGAGGATAAATATCTACTCAATTTTAAAAACCATATAAAATCGAAAGTGGGGGCTGGTTTTTATCCGTTACTTGATTATGAGTTAGTGCAGGTTGATGGTAAAAAAGTGTTATGGGTGAGTAGTGGCATGGCAAATTCACCATGTTTTCTCGAAGAAAAAGAGTTCTATGTACGTACAGGTCCGGCTACCGATATTCTGGAAGGTAAGAAGCAGCATGAGTATATCAAAGAACGGTTTTGATGTTTGTCAGGAAGAATTGATAATAACGAGGATCTGATTACTGCCAAAATATTATGGGACAGACCGTGCTTCCATGTGAATACTTTGTTCCAGATTCACACGCATAATTGCTACAAAATATATTTACAAACGAGGGAAGATTTTGAAAAAAGGAAAAAAATCACCACTAAAGGCAAAACCGCTTAGAAATCCAGGTCAATCAGTAGAAGAGCGCTACAATACGCTTTTCTATGACAAAATTCTTACGCCTGCTGTTTTTGTTATGGTATTTGTGATTCTTGCATTTTTTGAATGGACATCATATTTACGTGAGATTCCGAGAAATCCTGTGCTCTATACCGTCATGGCGTTGCTGGCTGTTATTTATTTTGCAGTACAGGTATATCGATATTTGCCAGAGCTTCGTCAGCTACGTTTGGGGCAAGACGGAGAAAAAGCTGTCGGGCAGTATCTGGAGAGATTGAGAGAAAGTGGTTATCAGGTTTTTCACGATATTATTAGTCAGGATGGCAATATTGACCATGTGCTGATTGGTCCTGCGGGTGTGTTTACGATCGAAACCAAGACATGGAGTAAACCCGTACGAGGAAAAGCAGTCATTACTTTTGACGGCGAACGAATATTTGCAAACGGCTATGAGCTTGAGCGAGATCCAGTTGGTCAGGCCAAGGCTCAGGCGGCCTGGTTAAAAGACCAGCTTAGCGAAAGCACTGGAAAGGAATTTAAAGTTAGACCAGTCATTGTTTTTCCAAGCTGGTTTATCAAGCCAGATAAAAATATTACCCCGGAATTGTGGATTCTGGAACCAAAAGCATTACTCAAGATTTTGCGGAAGCAGAACGATTTGCTGCTATCTGAAGACGTAAATCTGGCAGGTTATCATTTATCCAGAATTATTCGTTGTTCCGAGTCTGTGGTATAAAAAAACAGGATGATGTGCTTGTACTACCATTGATTGTTTTTATTATAGACTGTATATAATAACAGTACGTTGCGGATCAAGGTGGAATGCTTCCTTCGTTCCACAATTCAGGGATGTTTTAAATCACATGGAAGATAGGAGGAGAAGATGATGGTGGATTGGAAGAATCTATTAAACGGGGCAAGAAGAAAGGATAAGGTTAAGAAAAAAGTAACGGGTAAGGCGCAGGAAACGCGTACAGAAATTGAACGCGATTATGATCGCATTCTATTTTCTACGCCTGTTCGCAGGTTGGCGGACAAAACCCAGGTATTTCCGTTAGAGAGAAATGACAGTGTAAGAAATCGGCTGACGCATTCTCATGAAGTCTCTAACCTGGCTAGAAGTCTTGGTGTTGCACTCGCTTTCGATTCGAAGATAGTACCTGAAGAACTCATTCCTCAGCGCAATTTACCTGCCTTATTAGCGGCAACTGGATTAGCGCATGATCTGGGAAACCCACCTTTTGGTCATCAGGGTGAATATGCCATTCAATCATGGTTTAAAGATAACCAGAGTGAGAGAAAGAAATGGGATGATGGCTCACTGAATACAGCAATGAAGCAAGATTTCCTGAAATTTGAAGGCAATGCACAGACAATCAGGCTGGTGACCCGCTTGCAGCTCATTAATGATGATTATGGTCTGAATTTAACCTATGCGACACTGGCCGCATTAATGAAATATCCAACAGGGTCAGATGGTGTTTCGGGAAATGGCGATGTCGCGCGAAAAAAACACGGATTTTTCCAGTCAGAAAAGGAAATTGTAGAAGAAGTCTGGAAGGAGACCGGATTGCAGGAGGGAATCAGGCATCCACTGACGTTTCTCATGGAAGCTTGTGACGATATCGCTTATGCGGTTTTGGATGCCGAAGATGCCGTTAAGAAGCAATTGGTTTCGTTTTCCGACCTGATCTCTTTTCTGGAGCACCATGGTGATAAAAATAATGCGATTAAGACAGTTTGTAATAATGCTTGTGACAAACATAAGACGTACAGGAGCCAGAAACTTTCGCCCGCAGAGCTGAATGAAATATCAATGCAAATGTTCAGGGTATCTGCGATTGGGCAAATGATTCGAGATGTGAGCGCAACTTTTCTGAAAGAAAAAGATATTATAATGGACGAGAAATTCAAAACAGACCTGTTATCTGTCAGTAAGTCCAACAAGTTATGCCAGGTATTAAAGAAATTTGATAAAGAACATGCCTATGTCAATCGGGGAGTGCTAGAAGTTGAGCTGGTAGGCTACAATACAATCAGAGGGCTGATGGATTTCTTGTGGGACGCGATTACGCAACGGAAAAATCCCGATGAGTTGAACTCCAGGAGGAATACGCCTTTCGCGTCCTATGCGTATAACCGCATCTCAGAAAACTATCGAAGGGTATTTGAGAGCGATAGTAATAATATGCCTGTTCGGTATAAGGAGATGCAGTTGTTGACGGATATGGTATCCGGAATGACCGATTCCTATGCCATTTCGATCTATAGCGAGTTGAAGCAATATAATCATGAGCATTAAGGTTGTTGAGAGTTTTTCGCAATTAAAGAAGCGAGTACAACACTTTCTTTCTTCCGATGCTTATGGTCGGCCAGAAATAAAGGCTGCGTTGGATGAGTTTTCAAAATATGGCTCTCTGGTTCTGTTCGGCGGATTGCTCAGGGATTTATCCCTGGTAGGTAATGAAGGTTTTAACTCGGATGTTGATGTTGTAGTAAAAACGAATAACTGGACTGAATTTAAAAAGTGCTTGCAGGGATACAACTATAGTCAAAATAAGTTTGGTGGTTTTCGTATTCAACTTTCCAGGTGGTCTATTGATCTATGGCAATTAGAAGACACTTGGGCTTCAAAGCAGGGTTATGTGAACGTAAAAACGTTTGAAGATCTGTGTAATACAACTTTCTTTGATTGGGATGCTATTGCATATGATCTTGAAACAAAGAAAATAATTGCAATAAATGATTATTTGACGCGGGTAAGAAGTCATATTATCGATATAAATTTATCTGACAACCCAAATCCAGTTGGCAATTCAATTAAGGCGTTACGCTATCTGGAGAAATATGAAGCAAAGTTATCGCCAAGATTAGCGAGCTATATATCTTCAGTTCTTAATGATTATGATTCCACGGATATTAGCAAGTTGGAAAAAATAAGCCATGAGAGGGGTGTTTTAGGAAATTTGGCATCGATGCATATTAATGCATTAGAGGAACACCAAAAGACTGAACCGCTTTTTCCATTAAAGAAAGAACAGTATCAAAAGTCCCTGGATTTAAGTCATAAGAATTAGTTGTATTGATCGTCGCCCATTTTCGATTCTAAGTGACCTGGCGTACGTACGAAAAGATGAATGAAGTCAGGAGGTTTGTTCAAATAATGAACTTTGAGAATTGGCTTAAACGAACTGGAAAATCCAAACGGACAGCGACTAGTTACTCTGGTGCCATATAACGGGCAATCTCTGACTGGGCCAATGATGCAGGGCTAATTAAGCAGTCTTTAATCGATATTCAATCAGTTCGGCAATTCAAGGAAGTCGCTGAGCAGGTTAAGACGCTTGCTATTTTTCAGGAAAAGAATACTAAGGGTAATGGCATGTATGGTGCTGCACTCAGTCAATACGCCACTTACCTTGATGATGTATCCGGTGAAACCATCCAGGAAGATATCGAATCCGTCATCAATAACGATACGCTTGATAATACAGAAAAGTCGACTCTAGTTAATGCGCGTGTAGGTCAGGGTGGATTTCGACAGCAGTTGATCGATCATTGGCAGGGCTGTGCACTGACTGGATTTAACGATACGCGATTCCTGGTTGCTTCGCATATTAAACCCTGGCGAGAATCAGATAACCGGGAAAGACTGGATGGTTACAACGGGCTGCTGTTGTTGCCAAACCTTGATAAGGTCTTTGATTTGGGGTTTGTTACGTTCAAAGCCACGGGCGATATCAGGATTTCCAAAATGCTGGAAAATAAAGCATTGCTTGGGCTTTCGAAGGATATGCAAATCAGATTGAGTGATGCTCATCAGGACTATATGGAATTTCACCGGGAGCATGTTTTTGAGAAGCGTTGTGGGAGTTGATTCTGTTGTGTTACCCAATGGTTTTATGAGATAAATCTATTTTATGAATTTAACTATGAGTGATTTAACCAACCCACTAACAGACACAGAATACGAGCGTCTGGATCGATTTCTGCTTGATCGCATTGATGAAGATGCAGATACCCTGGACAGGGACGAGGGTGTACTGGATATTTCCGAGCTGGAC